>CADDZG010000001.1 GCA_902812355.1 Actinomycetota bacterium
CCCGGCCCCCCTACAGCCCGGCGCCGCCGAAGAACTGCTGGGCTATGCGGATCACCGCCGGTCCGAGCACGACCACGAAGATCGACGGCATCACGCAGAAGATCGTGGGGAAGAGGATCTTGACCGGCAGCTTCATCGCCTTGGCTTCGGCCCGCTGCCGGCGCTTGCGCCGCATCTCGCCCGCCTGGGCCCGCATCACGTTGACGATGCTGACGCCGAAGACGTCGGCCTGGACCAGAGCGAGCACGAAGCCGTTGAGGTCCTCGACGTCGGTGCGGGTGGCCAGGTTGCGCAGGGCGTCGGTGCGCGTGACCCCGAGGTGCATCTCACGCAGGGTGCGCCCGATCTCCTGGGACAAGGGGCCCGGGACGTCCCGGGCGACGTGGGCGAGGGCGGCGTCGAAGCCGAGGCCGGCCTCGACCATGATCGTCAACAGGTCGAGCGTGTCGGGCACCGCGGACCTGATCCGGTCCTGGCGCTGGCGTGTGTACATCGACAGCACTGCGTCGGGCAGGAAGAAGCCGAAGAAGACGGCGAGGGCCGTGAGCAGCACGATCGCGCCGCCCCCGGGGGAGCCCACCGCCGCCACCAGGACGACGAAAGCGATCCCCACGAACAGGCCGAGGAGCTTGACCGCCACGAAGCGCTCCGCATCCCACCCGGCAGGGCTGCCTGCGAGCACCAGCTTGTGCTCGAGGCGGCGCCGTGTCCCCGATGGGGTCAGAGCCGCGGCCAAGCCGCCGAGGCGCTGCAGCGCCGGGGTCACCAGACGGTCTGTTAGCGGCCGGGCGAGCTCGACCTCCCTTACGTTGGTGTGCAGCGGCTGCACCTGGCGGGCCAGCACCCTCAGCGCGCGCCGGCGGTCGGCGGCGCCGAGTGCGGCGGTGGATACCAGCAGGGCCACCGCGGCGAACGTTCCGGCGAGAGCCGCCGGCAGCATGAGCTCAGACATCGATCCTCACGATCCTCCGCATCCACACGATCCCGGCGACGAGCAACACGGCCCCGCCTGCGACCATCACCAGCCCGATCCCGGTGCCGAACAGCAGCCCGAGGGACTGTGGCGAGGCGAAGGCGAGGTAGAGCCCGAACAGGAAGGGCAGCGCCGCGAGCACCCACAGCGACAGCCTCCCTTCGGCCGACAGGACGTCGACCTGGCGCCTGATGTCCTCCCTCTCCCGCAGCGTGTCGGCGACGTTGTCGAGGACCTCGGCGAGGTTGCCGCCGACCTCGCGCTGGATGTTGACGGCCATCACCGCCCAGCGGAAGTCCTCGCTTCCGATGCGGTCGGCGAGCTCGTTGAGGGCCTCGTCGACCTGGCGGCCGAGACGGATCTCGGTGACCACCCGGCTGAACTCCTCGGCCGGGGCCCCCTCCATCTCGCGCGCCACCGAATCGAGGGCCTGTATGAAGCTGTGGCCGGCCCGCAGCGAGGACGCCAGCAACGCCAGCACCTCGGGCAGCTGGGACCGGATCGAGCGTAGGCGGACCCGGGCGCGGTGGCTGACCCATCCGAGCGGGGCGGCACCGCCCACCACCGCGAGCAGCACGGCGAGGGCCGGACCGAGGACCAACAGCCCGAGGGCCGCGCCGCCGAGGGTGCCGGTGGCGATGAGCACGAGCAGCTCGTCGCGACGCAGCTTGAGCCCTGCCCGCTCCAGCATCGGGTCCAGGGCCCCGCCCATCTTGCCCGAGGACACCTTCTCTGCCGCCTTGCGGATGCCGACGGCCACCGGGCTCGGCCCCCGGTCGTGCGCCTCGTCACCGGGCTCTGGGCGCACCGGGCGCACCGCCCTGGTAATCCGTGCCCGGCTGCGGGCCTGGTCGCGTGCCCGCAGACCGAGGAACACGAGGGCGAAGACTGCCAGGAAGCACGCGGCCAGACCCGTGTACAGGGCGGCCTGCCCGCCCGGCAGGGCGGCGCCGACGCTCCGGCGGGGAGCCGCAGGCGCCGGCTCGGTGTGCACCGGACGAGCCGGCGCCTGGAGCACCGCTGTGTCGCGACCGCTCCCGGCCTGCACCACGACGTCGGCCTGAGCGCCTGGGCTTAGTTCCGAGCGGTAGGTGATCACGTACTGGTCGCCGATGCTCCGGGCCAGTCCGGAGTAAATCGAGTTCAGGTCGGCGGTCGCCGCCGGCTGGTAGCGCCCGCCGGTGCGGGCGGCGAGGGCCCGGAGCGCGGCAACGTCGGTATCTGGGGTCTTGAGCCCGACCGTGTCGATCGTGGCGTGGGCCCGGCGAGCGGCGGCGATCGCCGTGCCGAGGTCGTGATGCCCGGTGGTGTTGCCGCCGTCGGACAGCACGATGATGTAGCGCTGGTCCGCATCGGAGAAGGACGCGGACGCGGCCGCGACCGCGTCGTAGAGGGCCGTCTCGCCGGCCGCGTGCAGTGCGCCCAACGCTCGGGTGGCACGGGCATGGTCGGACGTTGGCGCCGTGACGAGGCGGGGGCGGTCGCTGAAAGCGACGACGCCGACCTCGAGCTTGGACGGCATGCCGCGCACGAACACGCGAGCCGCATGCACCGCGGCCACCAGTGCCTTGCCCTGCATGCTGCCCGAGGTGTCCACGGCCAGTACGGTGGCGACCTTGGGCGCGTGCCGTGCCTCGCCGATCGCGTCGACGCGCAGCACGTCGGCGTTCTTGCCGTTCTCGGACACGGACACGTCGCCGGGATGGAGCTGCTTGCCGGGGGCCGACACGACCACCTGAACCTTGGGGAAGTCCGCGGTGTTCACCTTGCGGATCTGCACCGATGCGGCGGCGGTACCGGCGATCGCGATGCTCGCCAGCGCGCCGGCGAGCACTCCGGCGAGCGTGCGGCGCCCGATCACCATGGCCTGTCCTCCGACATGAACAGGGATGCCGGCACGTGCACGCCCTGGTCCTCGAGCTTGCTCACGAAGTGCGGGCGCAGACCCGTCGGCTTGAGGTTCCCGCGGAAGCGTCCCTGATCGTCGACCCCGGCATGGAAGTCGAACAGGAAGATGTCCTGCAGGGTGATGACGTCGCCCTCCATGCCCAGCACCTCGGTCACGTGCGTCACCCGCCGGGTGCCGTCCTTGAGGCGGGTCTGGTGCACGATGAGATCGAGGGCCGAAGCGACTTGCTCCTTGATCGCCCGCATCGTGAGGTCCATACCGGCCATCAGCGCCATCGTCTCGAGCCTCGCCAGCGCGTCGCGCGGCGAGTTCGCGTGGATCGTCGAGATCGATCCGTCGTGACCGGTGTTCATCGCCTGGAGCATGTCCAGCGCCTCACCGCCGCGCACCTCACCGACCACGATGCGGTCCGGACGCATGCGCAGGGCATTGCGTACGAGATCCCTGACCGTGACCTCGCCGCGGCCCTCGATGTTGGGCGGGCGGTACTCGAGCCGCACCACGTGGGGTTGCTGCAGGCGCAGCTCGGCGGCGTCCTCGATCGTGATGATGCGCTCGTCCTCGGGGATGAAGGACGACACGACGTTGAGGCTCGTAGTCTTGCCGGCGCCGGTGCCGCCGGACACGAGCACGTTGAGCCGGCCCCGGACCGCCGCCTCCAGCAGCTGGGACACCTCGGGGGTGATGGTTCCGAAGCTGATGAGGTCCGAAGCGCTGAAGGGTTCGCTGGAGAAGCGTCGGATCGTCAGTGCCGGCCCGTCCACGGCCAGCGGCGGGATTATCGCGTTGACCCGCGAGCCGTCGGGCAGGCGGGCATCGACGTAGGGCGACGATTCGTCGATCCGCCGGCCCACCCGGGCGACGATGCGCTCGATCGTCTGGCGCAGCTGGTTGTCGTCCATGAATCGGGCGGCGGTGCGGTGCAGCTTGCCGTTCCGCTCGATGTAGATCGTGTCGGATCCGTTGACCATCACCTCGGTGATGCCGGGATCGCGCAGGAAGGGCTCGAGGGGCCCGAGTCCGAGCACGCCGTCTCCGATCTGGCGCACGAGCTCGGCGCGCTCGGTGGTGGACAGGCTGCCGTCCTCCTCCTCGATCAGCTTGCGCAGCTCGCCGTGCACGAGCTCGCGCATCTCGGCCTCGGACATCTTCGAGTCGTAGAGGCGGGGGCCGAGCCGCTCGATCAAACGCTGCTGTATCCGGGTGCGGGCCTCCGCGAGCCGATCGAAGCGCTCCGGGTCGCTGGCGAGTCTCTCTGCGAGTGACAAGGTGACCTCCCTACTTGCGCCCGAAGAGGCGACGACGGGCCGGGGTGGCATCCCGGCGGGACGTGTGTGATTCGACCAGTCGTGCCGCCAGTGCCTGCACGCTGCGCGCCACGTCGGATCGGGGATGGGCGACGACGGCTACCTCACCGCCGTTGAGTGAGGTCGGCACCAAGCGATCGGAGGGGATCATGGCGTCGACCTTCACGTCGAGGACCTGCTCGACATGAGCCGCGTCCAGCCCGACCTTGCTGTCGGCCCGATTGAGCACGAAGCGCATGCGGCTGCGCTCGACCCCGAGCTTGTGCAGGGTCCCCACCGCCATCGACAGGTGGCGCAGGCTGACGACGTCGAGCGAGGCGATCATGAGCACGGTGTCGGCGGCATCGAGCGCAGCCAGCACCCTGTCGGAGTAGTCGGCCGGCGAATCGATCAGGACGAAGGGGAAGCTGCGGCGCAGCGCGCCGAGGACGGCCGTCGCCGTCTCGCCCGACATCGTCGCGGTCGGGTCGTCGGGCACGCCGTAGGCGTAGACACCCGGCAGCACCTTGGCTCCGGCCCGGCGGACCTCATCGCGGGTCCCCGAGGCCGGGATCGCCAGCAGGCCCCCCTCCTTGCGGTCGGCGCCGAAGTAGCTGTACACATCGCCGAGGCCGAGGTCGAAATCGACCACCGCGACGTCCTTGCCGCTCGTCGAGGCGATCGCGGCGGCGAGGTTACAGGACAGGAACGACTTGCCGGTGCCGCCCTTGGACGAGAAGACCTGGATCAGTGTTCCCTTCTCGACCGGTGCAGGGGGCGGGGGGACGCGCGTGCTGCCCGCTACACCCTCGACCCACGTCATCGCTCGGCGGAGGGCCTCGGCGAGCTCGCCGTCGCCCTGGCTGAGGTCGACGACGTCTCGCACCCCGGCTCGCATCGCGGCCGGCAGGGTGCCGTTGAGCGATCCGTGCCGTGCGAGGATCACCGCCGTTGCGGGAGCCGCGGCGAGCACCGCCTCGGTGGTGGCCAGGGCCTGGGCTTCGGGCGTGTCGGGGGACAGCACCACGACCCCTGCCGAGATGCCCTCGCGGCGCAGGACGTCTGCGAGTGCGAGCTCCGGCGGTACCAGATGCACCTCTTCGGCCGCGATCCCCGCCGCGCGCGCCACGCGGTCGCGCAGCGCCGGCGACGATGAGCTGACGACGACCGCGCTCACGGTGACACCATCTGCTGGGCGGTGGCCGTCGGCAGCGTCGTCACCGGCTTGTCGCCGGGGCCGAGCAGACCGAGGGCGACGCTGCCCTCTTCCTGGGCCAGCAGGACCTTCTGGGCCTCGGAGGCCTTCAGCGCGAGGGTCACTACGACCTTGCCGGAGTCGGTCGCCGACGACGTGAGCCCGCCCGTCGCGGCCGGCTTGGTCACGTCGAGCACCCGTGCGTCGGGCACGATCTGTGCGGCGAAGGGGTGGTTCTGGCCGTCCTTCATCTCGGCCTGCAGCTCGCCGTAGACCGCCACCCGGTCGCCCTTGGCGATGGCGGAGCCGACCGCAGCGGAGGGGTCGAGCGCAACCGTGTAGGCCTGGTAGCCCTTGGGGATGCCGAGGTTGCCGCCGGGCAGCTGGCCGCCGGACAGGCGCGCGGTCGGGATCTGCTCGCCGGCGAGGATCGCGGCCGAAGCGGTCTTGCCGCGCAGCTGGTCGAGCGAGGTCACAGCTCCGGGGACGACGTCGTCGCGCGGAACCGAGATCGTCTGGAACCCGCCGGACGAGATGACGTCGTTCATGGCGGTCCCGGCGCGGATGTCCTGCTTGGCCACGATGACGGAGGCCTGGGCCCCGCCCCCCTGGGCGTGCTTCTTGACCCCGTTGGTGTAGCCGTACACGGCAAGCGTCGCCACGCCTGCGAGCAGCAGAGCGGCGATGATCGACAGGGATCGAGATCTCATCTGATGACCCTCCGTTTCCTTACTCGGACAACCTCACGGCCGGCAGGCCGAAGTCGGGACAACTTGCTTGTTGGTCGCATGGCTCCTGGCCCCCGATCCGGGTGCCCATCCACTGCGTCACGAGACACACGGCGTTGGGGTTGCTGGCGTGATCGGGGCACGCCCCGCCGCTGGTGAACGTCCAGTCGAAGCTGATCGTCAGGCTCTTGGGCTTGTCGTCCAGCCAGGTGAGCGTGCGGGTCGCCGGATCGTAGCGGTAGTCGGTGCCCTCGACGAAGGTCTGCTTCTTGTTCTTGAGCATCCCGGTCAGGGTCGGGGTTCCGATCGTGGTGTAGGTGCTCGGGAAGCACGACATCGAATCGAGCCTCTTGGTGGCGTTCTTGACCGGCAGCGGCGTCCAGTCGCCGGAGCACGTACCGGTGGTGGTGCTACCGATCGCCGCGGGATCGTTGCCCTTGAGCACCTGCACGATCTTTAGGTCCGTCCATCCGATCACGTCGTACTTGTCGGCCGCCGACGGGTAGGCGGGGATCTGCTGGGAGGGATCGGTCAGCGGGAAGCTGCGGATCTGGCCCACTACGCTTCCGAGATCCTTCTCCCAGTTGCCCGACGCGTGACCGGAATCTGAGCACACGTAGGTAGGCTCAGGGTAGTTGATCGCAAGGAAGCCGGGGTAGCCCTGCGTTATCCAATCCCCACGGTTCGACGCGCCGGCGTTGGAGCAGTTGTAACCGGCGGCCACGTCCCACTGGTCGAGGTTCATGAACCCCCAGTTGTTCTGGCTGCCGGAGGTCGTGTTGCTGTTGTCGTACCAGAAGGCGCACTGCGTCCCTACCGGGGCCTCTGGAAGGTGACAGTTGTCCTTGAGCCAGGTGGAGTCGAGCATGATCGGCACCGCGCCCTCGACCTGACGGGCGGGCCCCCAGATCGCCGTCGCCTTCGCCCCGACGTTGCCGTTGCTGCCCAACCCCGCGATCGGGGCGACGTTGTAGGCGACGTTCGACGAATAGGCGGTGGATACCGAGCCGGAACCGGTCACGCAGTCGGCGGAGGTGATGCTGCCCTGGACGCCGGGACGGTTGTCGGTGGCATAGGCATCGGCCTGCGCGGCCGCGTCCCCCAGGCCCTTGCCGGTGGCACACGATTGTGCTGCCGCCAGCGCGGCTGAATCGGCGGCTGCGACCACTTGGCGCTTGACCACCAGCGACGCGCCGATGTCGAGCACCACGGCGACGACGGCGAAGATCGCCAGCATGGTGATGACGACGATCACGATCACCGCGCCGTCCTCGGATCCGCTGCGCTGCAACCGCCGCGCAAACCGGCCGCCGGTCATTCGCATCGGAAGGTCCCCGATATCTCCCGGGTGGGGTTGAGCACCGGGAGCCCGAGGATCTCGACCGTGATCGTCTGCGTCCACGACACCGTCACCGGACTGCCGGCGGTGTCCTCGTTGCACTGTTGGGAGATCGCCGGGGTCTGGCTCAACGTGTAGGGCTCGGCGGCAGCGACCACCGCGGCCTGGACCTCGGCCGGGGTCGCCCTGACCGCAGCGGTGCGCGCTCCTTCGCGCGCGGCCCCGGTGAGGACCTCGAGCTCGTTGTAGGCCTTACCGAAGGCGACGATCGCGCTGATGATCACGATCAGGATCGGAACTATCAGCGCAAACTCGACGGCTACGGAGCCGGTCTCGTCGCGTCGGATCTTGCGCAGTTGCGGTCTGAGGGAGGACATGGTGTCTGTAGGGGAAAGATGCGGGCCGGCGGACGTTCCCACCGGCCCGATCCCTTCCGCGGTTCCAGGCCCTCAGAGCCCCAGCTGACCGGCCAGGCCGTTGAACCAGCTGTTCAGCGCGCCGCCGAACGCGGTGACGCCGGCGATGATGACGAGGGCGATGAAGGCGATGAGGATCGCGTACTCGGTCGCGACCGCCCCATCCTCGTCTCGCAGCTCGCCGAAGCGGCCGAGCAGGCGGGTGGCCAGCTCCACAAGGTGAGACACCCTGCAACCTCCTTTACGGTCCCCGTGCCCATCACGGGGCGTTGCTGCGAAGCTATGCAGCCGGCGAAGCGCTCACCATTCGCAGGATTGCCGAGGATCGTTACGTAGATGTACGCAAACGTTTCCGGTAGGTCCGGAACGACCGGATCGGGACGGGTGTTGCGCCGTGGCGTAGTACCGCCGGCAGCGACCGAGGCGGCCAACCCCTGTGTGTTGCGTTGGATCGGTCGTCGCAGAGATGCGATGCAGCAGAAACAGATGGGAAGAACGCGGCGCAGCTCGCGGTCCGTCAGCGACCCTGGGCGACGACGGACTCGTGCTCGTGCCGTGCCGGTGTCAGGGTGATGAGGCCGGCGCGCACTGCGGCCGAAACCGCGGCGGCGTGGCCGTGCACGCCGAGTTTGGCGTAGATCCGGCCGAGATGCGTGGTCACCGTGCGCTCCTTGAGCCCGAGCAGGCGCGCCGCCTGGCGCGCGGTGAGGCCGCCGGCCGTGGTCTGCAGGACCTCGATCTCGCGCCGCGACAGCATCTTCGGGTCGCGCGCCGGACCGTCGAGGGCCCGCAGGATGCTGCCGAGGGCGTCGGGGGCGACGCCGACGAGCACCATCTCCCCGGACGAGGCCTCGAGGATCCCGGCAACGAAGCGCTCGGTCTCGGCCGCCTGGTCTAGGAAGCCGTCGGCCCCGCTGAACAGAGCCCTGGACACCACGACCGGCGGCGCATGCCCGCCGTAGGCGAGCAGACGCACGGTTGGGTGGTGGTTGCGGATCGCCCGCAACAGCCAGAAAGCATCGTGGTCACCTGCGAGCTGGACCGATACCAGCACGCAGATTTGCCCGGCGTCGAGACCCTGGAGCACGGCGAGGGCGTCGGAGGCCGATGACGCCTCCGCCTCCACCGTGAGTCCGGCGTCCTCGAGGGCCAGCCTTAAGGATCGCCGCGCCACGGGGAGCGCGTCGACGACCACGAGGGTGGGACCTCCACCGCTGATCCGGGACTCCATGCGCCTGCCGTTGGTCGATGGCTCCGTCGGCTACCTCGTCGGCAGCCGGCGAGCAGACGATAGCTAGCAGGAAATGCCACAGCAAGGAGGTTGGACCAAGAGCTCGTTTCCGGTTGGGCCTCAGCCATGGCGCGATGCCGCTCCCGCCTATGATGATGGGCCTATGCCTGCCGAGCTCGGCGCCGCCTGCGCGCTCGCCCTCGCCGCGGTGTTCGGGTGGGCGGCGCTGGCCAAGGCCCTGTACTGGCCCGCGTGGCGGCAGGCGCTCGTCTCCTACGAGCTGCCGGCTCTGGCGCGTGCCGCCGCCGCCTACGCGGTCCCGGCTGCAGAGCTCGCCCTGCTCGTGCTGCTGCTGTCGGGCCGGGTGGTGATCGGGGCCGCCCTCACGATCATGATGCTGGCCGGCTTCTCGTTGGCGGTCATGAGGGCCCAGGTACGCCAGCGCGACCGGCTCGTACCCTGCGGCTGCTTCGGGCGCCTCAAGGCGCGCGACTACCGGTTCTTCGCCGTACGCAACTTCCTGCTCGGGTCTCTCGCCGCCGTAGCGCTCGTCGCCGGCCGTGAGGGCGACCCCCTGGCGGTTCTCGGCATCGCCGCGGCCCCGGCACCCGTGTGGGTGGCGGTCGGCGCGGCCCTCGCCGTGGTGGCGGTGCACGCCGCGGGGCGGATCGCCCTGCCGGTGCGCCGGCGGGCCGGTTGATGGCTCCGCGCCTCATCGTCCTGGGATGGGACTCGGCGACCTTCGACGTCGCCGATCCGTTGCTGCAGGAGGGATCCCTGCCGGCCCTCGCGAGCCTGATCGAGCGCGGCATCCACGCCCCTCTGCGCTCGACGTGGCCGCCGATGACCGACTGCGCCTGGACCTCGGCCTTCACCGGGCTGACGGCCGCAGGCCACGGCATCTTCGGCTCGTGGTACCGGGCCCCCGGCGCCTACGCCTGCCGCTACTTCTCGGGACGCGACCGCACCGCCCCCGCCGTGTGGGAGCTCACCGAGGACGTGCGCTGGCTCGTGTGGAACGTGCCCATGACCTACCCGCCGCGCCCGGTGCAGGGCGGGATCGTCGCCGGTTACGGGGCGCCGCCGGGTGCCCGGGTGACCCAACCCGCGGCCTTCCAGGAGGAGCTGGCGGCGCACCATCCGCTCGCCGACCTCATGGACGTCGCCCCCCACGGCTCGCTTGAGAGGTTCCTCGACGACCTCCTGCGGGGTCTGCGCGCCCAGGGACCGGCCCTGGTGTGGGCCGCGCAACATATCGGAGCCGACTGCGTGGTCGCGGTGTGGCCACACATCGACAGGGCTCAGCACTTCTTCTGGCGCTTCCGCGGGGGGCCGGAACCCCTCGGCGACGCGATCGACGAGGTCTACCGGGCGATGGACGCGGCCACCGCGACGGTGCTGGAGGCGTTCCCCGATGCCGACGTCATGGTCGTGTCCGATCACGGGGCCGGGCCCCTTTTCGGCGACGTCAACGTCGCGGCGTGGCTGACGGCTCACGGCTATGCCACGCCCGTGGCGAGGCGGTCGCTGCGAGCCGTCCCCGCCCGGGCCGCGTGGGCCCTGCCGCCGGTGCTGCGTCGTGCCGCGCGACGCGTCGCGCCGGGCCTCGCACGGCGGACGATGGCCCAAACGCTCGCCAGTGGCCTGGCGCCCTTCGACTGGGACCGCACCACGGCTTTCTTTGGGGTGCACTCCGACCTGTGGCTCAACCTCGAGGGTCGCGAGCCGCGCGGGATCGTCTCTCCGGACGACGCCGACGAGGTTCTCGACGAGGTCCTCGACGGCCTGCTGGCGGCTACCGACCCGCGCACCGGGCGTCCGCTGTTCGCCGGGGCGATCCGCCGCCGCGACTACTTCACCGGCCCGCATCGCGACCTCGCCCCCGACGCGATCGTGGACACGTGGTCGGCGGGCTACCGGATCGCTCCCGGTCGCGCCGTCGGCAGGGAGCTCGTGACGGAACCCGCTGCGCTCGCCGGGGTGTCGGCCTCGTGGTCGGCCGATCACCGTCCCCTGGGCATCCTCGCCGCCGCCGGCCCCCGCATCGCGCGGGGGGCGATCGAGGAGCCGTCGTTGCTCGACGTCGCCCCGACGATGCTGGCGCTGCTCGAGCAACCGGTGCCCGAGGGCCTCGACGGGGCGGTCGCCGCGGGACTGCCGTCGCCGTCGTTCCTGCAGCGTCACCCCGTGCGCACGGCGCAGGCGGAGCGCACCCTGGGAGCCGCCGGCGGGGACTATTCCGAGGACGAAGCCGCCGCGGTCGCGGCCCACCTCAGAGATCTCGGCTATATCGAATAGCCCCGCCGTCAGCGCCGCGGCGGACGTCCGCGGCTGCCGTGGGCGTGGCGTCCGGTCGTGCGTCCTCCGGTGCTGCGCACCGCGCGTGCCGCACGCTCACGCGTCGCGCTGCGTGAAGCTGCGGCGCGCGTCCTCCGTGCCCGGCTGAGGTCCTTCTGGGTGCGCGCGAGGCTGCGGGCCACGGCGATCCACCCGATGCTCACGACGATCAGCAGCACGCATGCGAGCGTGAGGGCCGGGTCGGTGAGGAAGTCGCGTAGCGGCTGCTGGCGGACGGCGAAGAAGAGGTGGCCGGCGAGGGCGGGATCCATGCGCCCTCAACCTACCGGGTCGGATGCGATGATGGCGGGAGCATGCCCGCACGTCGCCCGCCCCCGGACTCGCCGGAAGCCGCACGCGGCATCCTCGAAGGCGTCCTGCGCCGCTACGAGCGCGTAGTGGTCGCCTACTCGGGCGGAGTCGATTCGACCCTGCTGGCGGTGGTCGCCCACGAGGTCCTCGGCGACGGATCCCTGGCGGTGACGGCGGTGTCACCGAGCCTCGCGCGGCGCGAGCTACGCGCGGCGCGCGCCCTGGCACGGGCGCGCGGCTTGCAGCACAGGCTCGTGCGCACGCGCGAGGTTTCGCGGCCCGAGTACGCCCGCAACTCGCAGGACCGCTGTTACTGGTGCAAGAGCGAGCTCTTCGACGTGCTCGAGCCCGTAGCGCGCGAACGCGACGCGGTGGTGTGTCTCGGTACCAACACCGACGACCTATCGGACCGCCGTCCGGGTCTTGTGGCCGCGGCCGAGCGCGGGGTGGCGTCGCCGCTGGTGGAGGCGGGGTTGGGCAAGCGCGACGTGCGCGAACTGTCGCGCCGCATGGGATTGCCCACGGCCGACAAGCCGGCTTCGCCGTGCCTCGCTTCCCGCTTCGCCTACGGGGTGCGAGTGACGCCGGCGGGCTTGCGTCGGGTCGAGGCCGCCGAGGAGGCGGTGCGCGCTTTCGGCTTCGACGAGCTGCGGGTGCGCGATCTCGGGGGCCGGGCGCGGGTCGAGGTTGCTCCGGCCAGCCTCGAGCGAGCGCGCGCCCTGTGGGATCGCATCGCACCTGCGGTGCTGGCCACGGGCTTCGAGACGGTCGAGCTCGACCCCCGAGGCTTCCGCTCGGGTGCGCTCAACGAGCTCCTGCCGCCCCCGCGTCTGCCGGCGCGGCCGTAGCCCTACAGCTGGACGATGGGGCAGGTGAGGGTGCGGGTTATCCCGTCCACCGCCTGGATCCGAGACACGACCAGGCGACCCAGGGTATCCATATCGGGAGCGCTCGCCCGCACGATGACGTCGTAGGGCCCCGACACGTCCTCCGCGGATTCCACGCCCTCGATGTCGCCGATCTCACGGGCGACGTGGGCCGCATTGACCGCGGTCTGGATCAGGATGTAGGCCTTCACGCCAGAAGCCACAAGACCCCCTTGAGCTCGCGGTGGACAGGTCGTGCATCCGCAGTATCGCGGGATCCTACTGCCCCGTTACCGAGCGCGCCGGGCGGTGCAGGCATGTCGCGCCGTGCCGCGCGGCCGCTGTAGGGTGCGCATGGCCGTGGCTGCCGGGCCGGCGGCAGGTTAGCTCCGACCGGCAGGATAGGGTGGCTGCGATGGCAGAGGTTCACTACGCGCTGGGTATCGTGGTCCTCGCGGCGACCGCGCTGTTCACCCTCACGGCCGGAGGCCTCGCCTTCTCCACAGGTGCCACGGCGTGGCTGGAGTGGGCCCGTACCGGCCTCCTGGTGCTGGTCGCAGCTCAGATAGTGCTGGGAGCAGTGGTGTTCGGAACCGGACGCAGGCCGCAGGAACCGCTGCACTTCCTCTACGCGGTCCTTCTTCTGGGGGTGTTGCCGCTGGCGAGCAGGTTCGCCGCGGAGGCCCCGCCCAAGCCGCGCGCCGCGGTGCTCGGCGTCGCCGGCGCGGTCATGGTCGGCATCGCGTGGCGCCTGCTGGTGACGGGCTGATGGGGCTGAGGCTGACCCTGCCCAACCGGCGACGGGTGATCGCGGCCGCGTGCGTGGGGACCCTGTCGATCCTCGGCGGAGCGCTGTGGGCCCAGGCCCCCGGTTCCACCTCGACGCCGAGCCCGGCGCCGACCTCAGCATCGCCTGCCGCGGCGTCGGCCACCGGCGATCCATCGCTGATCGAGCGAGGCCAGCAGCTGTTCGGCGACAACTGCGCGTCGTGCCACGGCACCGGCGGCGTGGGGACCAGCTTCGGGCCGTCGTTGATCGGCGTCGGCGCGGCCGCGGCCGACTTCATGCTGCGAACCGGGCGCATGCCCCTCGCCGATCCCACCGAGCAGGCGATCCGTAAGCCCCCGGCGTTCACGCCGTCGGAGATAAAGGCGCTGGTGGCCTACGTCGGTTCGCTGGGTCACGGCCCTGCGATCCCCACCTTCTCGCTGCGCAACGCGAGCCTGTCCGAGGGCCAGGACTTGTTCACGATCAACTGCGCACCGTGCCACGGCATCACCGCGGCGGGCGACGCGATCGGGGGCCCCGCCTTCGCTCCGAGTCTGCACCAGTCGAGCCCTTTGGATGTCGAGGAAGCGGTCCGTATCGGTCCCGGTCAGATGCCGAACTTCTCCACCGTGCTCACCGACGCGCAGATAGACGACATCGCTCGCTACGTACAGTACAGCCACGACATCGCCCATCCGGGGGGCGCCAACCTCGGGTGGATGGGACCGGTGCCCGAGGGATACATAGCCTGGTTCATCGGCAGCGCCGCTATCGTGGTGATCCTGATCCTCTTCGTCGCCCGTTCCCACGGGTCGGCGGGGCCGAGCGAGGAGCACTGAGGTGAGCGACGCGATCGGCCAGGAGCAGCGCTACGACAACGAACGGGGCGCCCGGGGCCAGCGGCTCGTCCTCGTGTCGTTCGCGATCTCGATGCTCGCCTCTGCGGGCTTGATCGTCTTCTACGTCTTCTCGGGCTGGACCCAGGTTGAGGGAGTGCTGTTGGGCCTCGCCCTTGGGGGCCTCGGGATCGGCATGATCGCGTGGTCCACCGACGTTCTGCAGATCCCCGACCACGTCGAGGACCGGGCCGAGCTGCGCTCATCAGAGGAGGCCCGGGCGACCGCCGAATCGCTGCTGGACAGCCCCGGCATCACCAGGCGCACGATGCTGCTGCGCTTGCTCGGCGGCGCAGGCGGCTTGCTCGCCGCCGCCCTGGTGGTGCCGGCCCTCTCGCTCGGTCCTCACCCCGGCCAGAGCCTCTTCCGGACCAAGTGGCGGCGCGGCTCGCGCGTCGTCGATGCCGACGGCAACCTGCTGCGTCCCGATTACATCGGGATCAAGAGCATCACGACGATTTTCCCCGAAGGCCACGTCGGCTCGGGCGATTCCCAGGCGGTGCTGATGCGGGTCGACCCCGAGTCGCTGCAGCTGCCGCCGGACCGCAAGAACTGGACGGTCGAGGGCATCATCGCCTACTCCAAGGTGTGCACGCACGCAGGCTGTCCCGTGAACCTCTACCGTTCACAGGCGCGCGAGCTGCTGTGTCCGTGCCACCAGTCGACCTTCAACGTACTCGACGGCGGGCAGGTGGTGTTCGGCCCTGCCAAGCGGCCGCTGCCGCAGCTGCCCCTGATGGTCGATGATGAGGGTTACCTCGCCGCCCGGGGAGATTTCTCGGGGCCGATAGGGCCGAGCTTCTGGGACATCCACAAGAACGATTGAGACGGGGACCGCGATGAAGACCGAGGAACGCAAGCTCGATCTCATAGCCAAGAGCAAGCGCCAGCGGGAGTGGCTGGACGAGCGTCTCGGCAGCGCGTCGTGGGCGGTCAAGGGTATGCGTTACGTGTTCCCCGATCATTGGTCGTTCCTGCTCGGCGAGGTGGCGTTGTTCTGCTTCGTGATCCTGGTTGCCACCGGCATCTATCTCACGCTGTTCTTCCGCCCCGACTCGACCGAGGTGATCTACCACGGCTCGTACGCGCCGTTGGACGGCCAGGAGATGTCGGCCGCCTATAAGTCGGTCCTGGATCTGTCCTTCAACGTCAGGATGGGATTGCTGTTCCGCCAGATGCACCACTGGGCGGCAAACATCTTCGTGACCTCGATCATCCTGCACCAGATGCGGGTGTTCTTCACCGGCGCGTTCCGCCGGCCGCGCGAGCTCAACTGGATCATCGGGGTGACGCTTCTGATCCTGGCCATCGGCCTCGGCTTCACCGGATATTCGCTTCCCGACGACCTGCTGTCGGGGACCGGACTGCGTATCGCCTACTCGGTCGTGCTGGGCATCCCCTTCATCGGGCCGTGGCTGGCGTACCTGCTGTTCGGTGGCGAATGGCCCACGCCGGCGACGATCTCGCGCCTGTTCGTGTTCCACGTGATGCTGCTGCCGGCTCTGATTATCGCTCTGATCGGTGCACACCTGCTGCTCATCATGCGTCAGCACCACGCCGACTTCCCCGGGCCGGGCAAGACAGAGCGCAACGTCGTCGGCCAGCCGGCGTGGCCGTCGCAGGCCCTCAAGTCCACCGGGCTGATGCTGATCGTGTTCGCGGTGATCGCGATCCTCGGGGGCCTGGTCCAGATCAACCCGGTGTGGGCCTACGGACCCTACCGGGCGTGGGTGGTAAGTGCCCCGGCGCAGCCCGACTGGTACGTCGGGTGGCTCGAGGGTTCGCTGCGGCTGTTCCCAGCGGTGGAGTTCTCGATCACCAAGTGGTTCACGTGGCCGACGATCTTTGCTCCCTCTGTGCTGGTGCCGGGTCTCGTGTTCCTGGTGATGTACATGTATCCGTTCATCGAGAAGCGCTTCCTCACCCACGACTACGCCGAACACAACCTGCTCGACTACCCTTACTCGGTGCCGGCGCGCGCCGGGATCGGCATGGCCGGGTTCACCTTTGGCTTCGTGCTGACGATCGCCGGCGGCAACGACGTGCTCGCCCAGGTGTTCAACATCTCGATCTACGAGATGACCTGGATCCTGCGCGTCGCCGCCATCGTCGGCCCAATCGTGGTCGGATACGCCGCGGCCAAGCTCGCCGAGGCGCTGCAGCGGGAGGGCCTCGGGGTGTTCCGCAGCCACCAGCCGGGGCTGCAGCTGCGACGCAACGCCGAGGGCGGCTTCGAGGAGGTGGGCGAGCACTGACGCCCGTCCGGGGCCACGACGAGGAGGTATCGGCGCGATCGTCGCTCGGGTTCCTCGCAGGCCCCCCGGTAGCGGTGCCCGTCGTCGGTCGCAGGCCGGATCCCGCGCGGGAGGTGAAGGAGGACTTTCAGCGGCGGACGCGTACCTCGAGGATGCCGATCCCTCGGTAACAGCACTGCAGCGTGCGCGCTGCCTGAACCGGAGGCGTGGCCAACGACAGCTTCGGGGGGTGGCGCACCATGGCGTAGAGCACGAACTCGTAGGTGTGCCCGCGGCATGGGGCGTCGTAGGCTCGCCGGCCGGAGGCGTTGGGTCGCAGGTTCCCGACGGCTCCCCGATCGCCTGCGGGCAGAGAGTGGCGCGACGGCGGTATCGAGGTGACCAGCCAGCGCGGGCGTTCGCTCCCGGACGCGGTCATGACCACGGCATAGGAGTGGGCGCCCGGCATCGGCCCCCACCTCAGCGGCGGCGAGATCCCGGCCCCCCTGCACGTGTAGCGGCGGGGCAGGACCGGCTCGGCCCCGCCGGTGCCCGGGATGCGCAGGGGCAGCATCTCGGGGTTCGGCTTGCGCTGAGACTGGGCCATCTGAGGCGTCCCGCAGGCCGCAAGCAGCAGGGCACAGGCCGCCAGCCCCCCGACGATCCTGTTGCGTCGTCGGGAGCTAAGTCTCGTGCCGCATCGTCTCCCGGTCCGCTGCCGCGCCGTCCCCGGACGCGGACGGGCGCGAGCCCTCGAAGGAGGCGTGCGCGTCCTGGTGTGTGGCGGCGCTCGGGGGTGCCAGCTGGGTCGCCCAGCCCCACAGGGCCCACAGCCCGAAGGGCAGCCCAATGACCCAGAACCATCCCCCGAACACGAGACCGACCGAAGCCAGCGCTATGGCCACCACCGAGATCAAGGGCCAGATGCTGCCGTGTGGCATGCGCTCCTCGTGCACCGCGAGGGCCTGATCGTGGGCCGCGCCGGCGTGCTCTTCGAGACCGAGCATGCGCTGGGGGACCGTGAGCGTCCGGCGCAGCCGGTCGGGCTGCTGTTCGTCGCGCAGCTCGCTGGTGGTTGCCCTCGCCAAACGGGTCATCAACACCACGAAGGCGAGGATCGCCACCACCATCACGCCCATCATCACCGAGCCTGCCCACTCGTAGGCGACGAACCAATAGACGATGGCCGCGGTGCCCATGTAGATCGCGTTGCGCAGCAGCACGCGTAGCTCTTCGCTCATGTCTGTTCACCCCGAGGGTTCCGGTCGCCGAGCTCACCGGGCGGTTCCTCGCCCTCCTGGTATGCGGTGACCGCACCGACGAGCCCGAGCTCACGCATCCGCTGGTCCCACACCGGCCGCTCGGAACGGATCGGGGGCAGCGAGTGGAAGTTGTGCTCGGGGGGAGGCGACGAGGTCGCCCACTCCAGCGTGTAGCCGCCCCACGGGTCGGGACCGGCCACCTTGCCGTGGCGCAACGACCACAGGATGTTGACGGCGAAGAAGACCATCCCTGCCCCCAGGATCCCCGATCCCGCCGAGGACAGCAGGTTGAGGGTGGTCCAGTGATCGCTCGGCAGGTAGTTGGCGATACGCCGCACCATACCGTCGAAGCCGAGCTGGAACTGAGGCAGGAAGGTGAGGTTGAAGCCGATGAAAGACAACCAGAAGTGCCAGTGGCCGAGCCTCTCCGACAGCATCCTGCCGGTGATCTTGGGGAACCAGTAGTACAGGCCGGCGAAAGCGGCGAACACGCTGCCGCCGAGCAGCGTGTAGTGGAAGTGGGCCACCACGTAGTAGGTGTCGGTCACCGGGTAGTCGATCGGCGGGGACGCCAGATACATGCCGGTGATCCCTCCTATAAGGAACATCGATAGGAAGCCCAGGGCCCACAGCATCGGCATCTTAAGGATGATCTTCCCCCGCCACATCGTGCCTATCCAGTTGAAGAACTTGATTCCGGTGGGCACCGCGATCAGGAACGACGTCGCCATGAAGAAGGGCCCGTTGACCACCCCGGTGGCGAACATGTGGTGTGCCCACACCGAGAACGAATACGCACCGATCAGGATCGTAGCCAGCACGAAGCCCGTATAGCCGAACACGGGCTTGCGGGAGAACGTCGCTATCACCTCGGTGACCATGCCGAAGAACGGCAGCACGACGATGTAGACCTCGGGATGCCCGAAGAACCAGAAGATGTGCTGGAACAGCACCGCGTTGCCGCCGGCTGCGGGCTCGAAGAAGTGGCCCCCGAGGTTGCGATCGATGAATGTGAGGATCAAGGCCGCGGTCAGCGCCGGGAACGAGAACATCACGAGGATCATCGTGACGATCATGTTCCAGACGAAGATCGACAGGCGCATCATCGTCATGCCCGGCGCCCGCATGCCGAAGATCGTGGCCAGGAAGTTGATCGAGCTCAGCGTCGTCGACAACCCGGCCAGGGCCACGCCCACGATCCACAGGTCGGCACCGACCTGTGGCGTGTACTGGGCATCGCTGAGCGGCGCGTAGAAGGTCCAGCCGAAGGTCGCCGCGCCCCCCGCGGTGAAGAAGCCGGAGAAAGCGATCAGGGCCCCGAACAGGTACAGCCAGTAGGTGAACGCGTTGAGCCTCGGAAAGGCGACGTCGGGCGCGCCTATGTGCAGAGGCACTATCGAGTTGGCGAAGGCGAAGACGATGGCGGTGGCGAAGAAGAAGATCATGCCGGTGCCGTGCATTGTCACCAGCTGGTTGTACTGGTCGAGGGTGAGGAACTGCAGTCCCGGCGTGGCGAGCTCGGCGCGCATGACTAGGGCCAGCGCGCCGGACACGAAGAAGAAGAACAGGGACGTGGCGAAGTACAGGATCCCGATCTTCTTGTGGTCGGTGGTCGTCAGCCAGTCGAGCAGCGTCGCAGCCGGTGCAGGGCGCTCGTCTATGGCTACGGGTCTGTCTATGACCGCCACTTACCCTCCTCCCTGCTTCTGCGCTGCGAGCCAGCTCCGGAACTGGTTGTCGGGCACGGCCTTTATGTAGAAGATCATCTGGGAGTGCAGCAGCCCGCACAGCTCGGCGCACTGTCCCCTGTAGACGCCCGGCTTGTCTATCCCGGGGATCTGCAGGCGGTTGGTTACGCCGGGGATCGCGTCGCGCTTGAGCAGCAGGTCGGGGACGTAGAAGGAGTGGATCACGTCGCGCGCCCTGATCACGAACTGGATCGGCCGGTGCGTCGGAAGCTCGATCCGAGCGTAATCGTGTGGCTGGCCCTCGACCGTGACGCCGGCCTCGGGAAAGTTGAAGTCCCAGCCCCACTGGAAGCCGGTGACGTTGACGATCAGCGGCTTGTCGTGGACCCCCGGCTGCGCGCTCCCGAGGGCGTTGACGTTGTTGAGCACGAACACCGAGGCCACGAACATCCCGACCACGATCAGCTGGGGGATGGCGAAGTAAGTGATCTCGATCGGGATGTGCTCGCGGATCTGGGGTGGGATGTTGCGCGGGTCGTCGTCGCGCGCCCTGTAGCGGATCACGCTCCAGGCAATCAGTCCCAGCACCACCGCCATCACGACCAGGGCTATGTAGGAGAAGCCGTTGTAGAGGTCACGCGTCTCGATCCCGGTCCGCGTGGGTGGGACCGGCGCGCAGGCCGCGGCGCCGAGGGCGAGGCCCACGGCACCCGCGCCGAGACCGAGGAGTCGCTTGCGCCGGGAGGTCACTGCGTGCCTCACCCTAACGCGCCGGGGCGTCAAGCCGCGCCGGTGGCGGGTAGGTTCGCTTTCGTGGCTCGGGGATCCAAGGCGGCGGCAGGCCCCCGGCTACCGCCGCTGGTCGATGAGGAACGGCTCGCCGCCTATCTCGAGCGTCACCTACCCGGCGGCGCCCCGCTGCGCGTGCGGCGTCTGCGCGCCGGGCACTCCAACGAGACCTTCGTCGTCACCTGGGGAGGACGCGACTACGTGCTGCGGCGCCCGCCGCGCGGGGCGTTCCTGCCCACCGCCCACGACGTCGGACGCGAGTACCGGGTGATGTCGGCCCTCGCCCGCACCCCCGTGCGCGTTCCCCGCTGCGTGCTGATGTGCGACGACGAGGACGTGATCGGGGCCCCCTTCTACCTCATGGAGCGCGTCGGGGGCATCGTGATCCGCGACCGCCTGCCGGCGGCCTTCGGGCGCCCGCACCGGACGGCCATCGCCCACGAGCTCGTCGACGCCCTGGTCGAGCTGCACGCGGTGGACCCGGCCGCCTGCGGTCTCGTGGGCTTCGGGCGGCCGGACGGCTACCTCGAGCGCCAGCTGCGCCGCTGGAACGGGCAGCTCGAGCTCACCCTGCCCCACACCCGCCCCGTGCCGGAGCTCGAGGAGGTCGGGCGCTGGCTCGCCGCGCACATCCCGGCCCAGTCCGCCACCACGATCGTGCACGGCGACTACAAGCTGGACAACGTCATGCTGGCTGCAACCCCGCCCGTGCGCGTGGTCGCGATCCTGGACTGGGAGATGTCTACGCTGGGCGACCCCCTGGCGGACCTCGGGTGGATGGTGTCGTTCTGGTGGCAGCCGGGCGAACCGGGCTGCGAGGTGCTGTCCCATCTCGCCCGGGTCACCGCGCTCGAGGGGTTTCCCTCGCGTGCCGAGCTCGTCGCTCGCTATGCCGAAGCGACCGGCCGGGACGTGACCCACCTGCGGTGGTACGTCGTTCTGGCGCTGTGGAAGCTCGCCGTGCTGCTCGAGGGTTCCTACGCCCGCCATCTCGCCGGCGCCACAGACGACCCCTTCTTCGCCACCCTCGAGCGTGGCGTGCCGGGGCTCGCCCGGCACGCCCTGGGTGTGATCGAGGGGGCCGGGCCGTGACCCGCTACAGGGGCCTGATCCTGGACTTCGGCGGGGTGCTCACGAGCTCCCTGCAGGAGGCAATGGCCGCCTTTGCCGGCGAGCTCGGGCTCGAGCTCCAGGATCTCGTGCGCATCGCGCTGTCCCCTTACGCCGGCGGCGACGATCCCTTGATCACGGGGTTCGAGACCGGCCGGGTGTCCGAAGAGCGCTTCGCCGCCGAGCTGGCCCAACGGCTGTCGGAGGCGACCGGGCGCAGGATCGAGCCCGACGGGCTGATCGAGCGCATCTTCGGACGCCTGCGCCTCGAAGAGGACATGTTTGCGGCCGTCGCCGCGGCCCGCCGTGCCGGGTTACGCACCGCCTTGTGCTCGAACTCCTGGGGCGACAGCCTCTATCCGGCCGGGCGCCTGCGGGAGTCCTTCGATGCGGTGGTGATCTCCGGCGAGGTCGGGTTGCGCAAGCCGGATCCGGCGATCTTCGAGCTCACGCTGCGGCGCCTCGAGCTGCCCGCCGAGGCGTGCGTGTTCGTGGACGATCATCCCGGGCATCTCCACGTGGCGGCCGCGCTCGGGTTGACCACGGTGCTGCACCGCGATCCCCCGGCCACGATCGCCGAGCTCGGCGAGCTGCTGGGCCTGGAGCTGGGCCCCGGTGCGCCGCGCGCTCAGCGGTAGTTCGTGAATTGCAGGGGGATGCCGAAGTCGCGCTCCTGGAGCGCGTGGATCACCTGCTGGAGGACGTCGCGCGAGGGCGAACTGACCCTCACGTGGTCGCCCTGGACCGAGGCCTGCGCCTTGACCTTGAGGTCTTTGACCGTCTTGACGATGTCACGCGCGCGCTCGGTGGGGATGCCCTGGTTGATCGCTACGCGCTGACGGGCGGTGCCGCCGGCGGCGGGCTCGACCGTGCCCGGCTGCAGGGCCTTGAGGGGCACCCTGCGCTTGACCAGCTTCTCCTCCACCACCCGCAGGCAGTCCTTGACCTTCTGCTCGGTGTTGGAGTGGATCACCAGCGCCGCCCCGCCGCCGTCGGTGGTGAGCTCGACCGAGGATCCGGTGCCCTTGAAGTCGAAGCGCTGCGCGATCTCGCGGCGGGCCTGGTCGACCGCGTTGCGCACCTCTTGGAGATCGACCTGGGACACGACGTCGAAGGAGCTGTCCTTGGCCACGGCGCAGAAGGTTAGCGGACGCGGTGGCGGCTGCGGCTCAGGGGATCAGCTGGTGCAGCAGTGGCATCAACTCCGAGATCCGCTCTTTGTTGAGGTAGGCGTCGGCCCACTCGGGCTGGCGGTCGAGGATCGCCGAGAAAGCCACGATCTTGGAGCTCGGGGAGATCGCCCGGAGGATCTCCGCCGCGCCCTCGCCGTCGAGCCGGGGCAGCCGGTAGTCGAGGATCACGAAGTCGGGCTGGTGGTGGAGGGCCAGAGGCACGGCCTCGACCCCGGTGGCCGCCTCGCCTATCACGGTCATGTCCTCGGCCTCGCACAGCAGCCGCAACACGTGGCGGATCTCGACGTCGTCGTCGACGATCAGCACGGTCGTGGTGGGGGTCCCGGGACCGGTCACGGGCTGAATATCCCCTAGAGGTGCGGCGCTGTCCAGTCCCCCGTGGGGGGTGGAGCTGCCCCGCGGGACGCCTCCCGGCCCTGCGATGGGGGTGGGCAGACCCCCGGTCCGGGGGGTTTCAGGCCGCGTCGGTGCTGGCCACGGCGTTCATTGGACAGCCGTAGCGGCATCTGCTAGCCATTCCGGTCGAAGCACCACGAAGCGGGTCCTAGCCGGCCGCCGCCCGGCCCCAGTGCCGGTGTCGCGGGACACGAGGCGGCCGGACGCCGTCGAGCAGGGGGTGACTCCGTGGACGGACGTGCGCTCCGTCGCATGTTGTCGGGTGTCGTCGCCGCAGTCGCCGTCGCCACCACCTCCGTGGCCGCCGTGGTCCCGGCGACCACCGCCGGAGCCGGCGACTACCGGTTCAAGCGCACCGAGAAGTGCATGATGCGCAAGATCAACCACGCCCGGGCGAATCACGGCCTGCGGCGTCTCCGCTGGGACAAGCAGCTCGGCTACGTGGGGCGTCGCCATGCCCGCGCCATGGCCGATGCCCGTGCGGTATGGGACGACCCCGACCTCGGCAACAAGGTCACGCGCTGGAGGAGCGTGGGGGAGAACTCTGGGATGGCCGGTGGATGCAAGAAGCTCTTCTGGGCGTTCATGCGCTCGCCCTCGCACCGCGCCAACATCCTCGGCCACTACCGCTACGTCGGGGTCGGCACCGACCGGGCCGGAGGCAGTCTCTACGCCGCCCAGGTATTCGAATACCGGCGGGACCCCGGCAACGTTTGGCGCTACCCCTGAGCCGGGCTCAGGGCTTGCGGGGGAACAGCGACGCCGCGTCGGCCGCGGTCAGCGACGGGGGGTTGTCGGGCACGTGCTCGAAGGGCTCGATCCAGCGAGCGAAGAGGCGTTGCCACCTGCCGTCGCGGCGCGCGTTGTCGAACACCCCGTTGGCGTAGGACTGGAACTGCGCCGAGCCCTGCTCGGGCAGCTCGACCCCGTAGCCCTCGGTGCTGAGCTGATCGCCGACGATGCGCAGCGGCAGTTGAGCGGGGTTCCGAGGGGGGGTCGATAGCCGGGTGCCGAGCCCCGCGGAGCGTGCCACGATCGCCAGGAGGTCGGGCTCCGGTCCGGTGGCCGCGGCCACGCGCCCGCTGCGCAGCAGGCGCAGGCAGTTGCCGACCCCGTGTCCCGGGACCGTGTGGATGCTGCGGCGCAGCACCGTGAGCCGGACCTCGGTCGCCGGCCGCACGAGGCTGCACACGCGCCGATCGGCGAGGTCGGCCACGTTGCGCACCTTCGAGCGCGACGGCACCACGAGGCGTTGATGGCCCACGAAGTAGGGGTCTGTGAACACGCGGCCCTGGACCTTGATCGCGGCCTCGGTGATCGGGTCGACCGGGAAGGCGATGTCCAGGCGGCCGGAGCGCAGCCCGCGCCGCATGCCGGCCGCAGACATCGGGATCACCCGTAGCTCGACGCCGAGAGCGGAGGCCAGGGTGCGGGCCCAACCGACGTCGAAGCCCCGCACGGTCCCGCTGCGGTCGCGGTAGGCGAGCGGAGGCAGGGCGGCGGGGACCCCGGCCCGCAGGTAGCCCCGCTGCTGGATTTGACCCATGACCGTGCTTGCGGCGAACCGTCCGGTCGCAGCGCCCGCCCCCGAGGCCGAGCACGCCGAGGTCGAGGCGGCGAGCGCCAGCAGGGCGGCGATCAGGGCCCCCACGGTCCGGGCGGAGCGCGCCCGCGCCCCCGTCACAGGTAGCCGAGGGACTCGAGGCGCTTGCGGATCGCTTCGATCTCCTCCGGCGACAGCGGCTCGACCTCGGGCTCGGCCGGCTCACCCGGCGGGATGCGCCCGGTCGCCTCGTGATGGGACACGAGGTCGCGCAGCACGTACACCGCGAACTCGGTGACCGAGTGGAAACCCGAGCCTTCGATCACCTGCTTGAGCCGCTCGTAGAGTGGCCGCGGGATCTTGAGCGTCACCTGTGGATCGTTGCCGGCCATGTCCTTTGGCTCACCCGAAGAGGTTGGAGATCGCGACGATCGTAGCCGGTAGGACGAACAAGCCCACGGTGAACATCGCCAAGCGGGTGCGGCTCCGCAGCATCTGACGCTGGAAGCGCCAGATGCCCGAGCGCAGCGGGCGGTAGGCGAACGCCATCAGAGCGAGGCCGACCGCGGTCATGGACACGATCTCCGCCACCATGATCAGCACCGCCGCGGCCGAGTGCACGAGAAACGCGATCACGAGCTTGTCGCCGAGCGTGCCGATGTTGGCGCCGATGATGTAGGGGAGGATCTCGTCACGCTTGAGGTAGCCCTTGGCCACCAGCGGCACCAGCGCGGTCACGGCTACCGACACCGACATCGTCGCGAGGGTGAAGACGATCCCGAGCCCGAACATCGGCCACTTGCGCCTCACCCACGCGAGGCGGGAGCCGGCGAGATCACGCTCGTCGATGTCGGGGACGAGGGCGTCAAACAGCTTGAACGACACGACGATCAGCCCCAGGCCCCCGCAGAACAACAGCCACCCGGGCCACGACGCGACCGCGTCGAGCACGGGCCCGTACACGAGGTCGAGGAGGTTGCCGAAGGAGGCCGGGAACATGAGGTGGATGTGGTGGAACGGGGGCCACGCCAGCAGGCCGAGACCGAGCAGGGTGCCGGGGACGTAGATCGCGGCCGCGGCGAGCAGGGCGATCAGCGCCGTCGACACCGGCGCCATGCGCTTGCCCTCACCGCCGCGCAGCGCATACACCACCGCGACCAGCAGGACGATGAAGGCGGCCCCGAGCCGTGACCCGGTGACCATGGTGAAGCCCTGGGCGGTGCTGATCGTGCCCGCAGCCACCAGGGTCAGGGCGCTCGCCGCGATCGGCGCTCCCGACAGCACGATCATCGCCCCGATCCATCCCAGGCCGAGGGTCGACCCGGCGTTGCGCACCAGCCACGTGCCCCGATGCAGGAGGTCGAGCTGCCCGGCCCCCTCCTTCATGACCTGCAACGCGCCGACGAACAGCAGCAGAGCCACGAGCGCTTCGAACGTCACCCACGCGGCGTGGCGGGCCCGTGCGGCCCGTCCGGGCGCCGGCGCAGCGGTTTCGTCCCGTGCCGTGTCCGGCGGGGACGGCTGCGCGCGGCGCACGGGTGCGTCGGCCTGGGGGCCGGGTCGTTGGTACGCCATGCCCCCTTCCTACAGCACTCCTACCGGAGTGTGCAGCCCGGTCGGCAACCCGGCGGGGGCGGAACGCTCAGCGGGAGCGCGAGCGCAGGTTGCGGCGGGCCTTGACCGAGCGCCAGCGACGCTGACGGGCCGCCTCGCGCCGCAGATCGTGCAGCCGCTCGTGGGCGATGTCGCCCCACAGGCTGGGATTGACCACGAGCCTCTCCTCCTTTCCGCTTTAGCTAGGCATACTCCAGATAAAGATACTTGATACATCGCTTGTAACCAAGCATCTTTAAGCGGTATTCCTTGCGAACAAGGGGTATCGGCAGGATGATGAGCCCCGGGCCATGGCGGACCGGCCGAGGCAGGGACGCGGGGGAGCGGTGGCGACCGGCGACGGCAAGGATCAGGTCGACATCAACGCAGAGCGCGCGGCGCAGCGCTGGGCGGGCATCGATCCCGCCGTCGAGGCGATCGTGAACCGCATCTCCAAGACCGCCCGCTACCTCGACCGCATGCTGGGCGAGACCGCCGCGCGCGAGGGCCTCAACGCGAGCGAGTACCGCCTGCTGGTGACGCTGTGGAAGTCGGGGCCCACCTCACCGGGGGACCTCGGCAAGAGGTTGTTGGTGTCCTCGGGGGTCATGACCAACCGGCTCGATCGGCTTGAGGAGAGGGGGTTCGTGGCACGGGCCCCTCACCCCTCGGACCGTCGCGGCATCCTCGTGAGCCTCACCGACACCGGGCTTGAGGTCCTGTCGCGCATGATCGAACGCCAGGCCCGGCGCGAGACGGAGCTGCTGGCGGCGCTGCAGCCGGACGAGCGTGCGGAGCTCAACGCTCTGCTGCGGCGGCTGATGACGTCCTTCGATCCGACTATCGCGGTGGAAGAGGGCGGCCTCAGCTCGTGACCGGGGCCATGCGGGTGGGCTCCGCGTCAGGAGCACACCCGGGGCATGTCCAGCCGCGTACCGGGATCGCGGCTGCCCTCGAACTGGATCGTCACCCACACAGTGCCGCCGACCTTCTTAACGCCCACGCCGACGTAGTGGTAGCTCTTGCCGACGATGTTCGCGTAGTGCTCGGGGGAGTGGAGGAAGGCCTTGTACAGGGCGTCGACCCCACCCCCATAGCCGACGTTCTCGCCGATGGAGGTCCAGCGGGTGACCCAGCTCTCGAACTGCGACAGGGAGGTGTGGAAGAGGTAGCCCTTACGCACCATCCGACGGTTGTGGTAGCGCGCGGTGTAGCCGAGCTGGGGATCGAGGTGGAGCGGCCGGAGCCCGCGATAGCTGCGCGTGTGATTGATCTTGGCGGCGAAGAGTTTCTCCGCGGGCTTGAAGCGGAAGCACCCGGAGGCCTGCGCCGGGTCCACCTGGGACACCGGTGCGAGCGTGGCGACGATCACGGCCGCGGCCAGCAGCAACGGCAGGCGCCTGGCATCCATGTCCTACCAGGTCGGCCGTTGCGGCCGTGCGCTTTAGCGCACCGGTCGAGGGGTCACGTCGGGCTGCGGGTGGCGTGCCCTCCCTGATGCAGCGGAAGATGATGCCGGTGCCCGGCCGAGCGCAGCGCGGTCGTGGCGATGGGCTCGGTGAAGGCATAGCCGGTCTCCGAGTGCAGCCACACGTCGAGACCGTCGGCCTCGTGCTCGGGTTCGACCCGCAGGCCCACAGTCGCCTGCACCCCCCGGGCGAGCAGGTACGACGCGCCGAAGGAGAAGAGCCCGGTGGCGGTGACGGCGAGGACCTGGCGGGCTACGAGCCCCAGGCCGCCGCCGGCGAGCAGCCCGTCGGCGCCGGCGGGGTCGACTGCCACGGTGGCGAACACGCCCGTGAGCAGGGCCCCGAGAGCTCCCCCGACGAGGTGGATCCCGCCGACGTCGAGGGCGTCGTCGTAGCCCAGACGGTGCTTGAGCCCGACCGCCCCGGCACACGCGAGCCCCCCGAGCAGACCGATCGCCACCGCGCCGAGGGGCCCGACGTAGCCGGCTGCGGGGGTGATCGCCACCAATCCCGCGACCGCGCCGGAAGCGATGCCCGACGTGGTCACCCGCCCGTGGCGGATGCGCTCGTAGGCGGCCCAGCCGAGGGCCCCCGCGGCCGCTCCGGCGTTGGTGGTGACGAAGGCGGTGGCGGCGAGCCCGTTGGCGCCGAGCGCGCTACCGGCGTTGAAACCGAACCATCCAAACCACAGGATCCCGGCACCGAGGATCGTCAGGGTGAGGTTGTGGGGCACGAAGGCGTCGCGCCCGAACCCCTGGCGGCGCCCGAGCACGAGCACCACGGCGAGCGCGGCCGCGCCGGCGTTGACGTGGACGACGGTGCCGCCGGCGAAATCGAGGGCCCCCAGCCGGTGCAGCCAGCCGTCGGGATCGAACACCCAGTGGGCGATCGGGCAGTAGACCAACAGCAACCACGCGCCCGAGAAGAGGACGTAACCGTCGAAGCGCATGCGCTCTGCGAAGGCCCCGCTGATCAGCGCCGGGGTGATGACCGCGAACATCATTTGGAAGGCGGCGAAGGCGAGGTGGGGTATGCCGGGAGCCAGGTGCGCGTCGGGACGCGCCCCGACGAGGTGCAGGCCGGCCCAATCGAGCGAACCGATCACGCCGTGTAGGTCGGGGCCGAAAGCGAGGCTGTAGCCCGCCATCACCCACAGGATCGACACCAGTGCGATGGCGAAGAACGAGTGCATCACGGTCGACAGCACGTTCTTGGCCCGTACCAGGCCGCCGTAGAAAAGCGCCAGCCCCACGGTCATGAACATCACCAGGGCCGCCGACGTCAGCACCCACGCCGTGTCTCCGCTGTTCATGTCGCTCTCCTCGTGCGGTCGACCGCGGATGACACATCTGAGCGGGCGCTTGTTTCGCGCGCGTTTCGGCGTGGTTTCGCGCGTGTGAACGTGCGGGCGGAGGCTTAGAGCTCGGAGGCCGCCGGCTCGTCGAGCAGGAGGGTGCAGTCGGGGTGGTCTGCCAGCAGCAGCACGGGCGCGTCGGCAACCTCCGCGTCGGCCCTGATCGCGGTCGCCACCGCCCAGGCCTTGGCCTCCCCGGCGACCACGAACAGGACGCGCCGCGGGGCCCGCAGCACCGGGGCGGTGAGCGTGACGCCGTTCATGCCGTCGGGGCGGGCCACCGCCACGGCGCGGTGCTCCTGCTCGTCCAGAGCCGGATCGTGCGGGAACAGTGCGGCTATATGCGCGTTGGTGCCGAGGCCGAGCACGGCGAGCTGGATGCCGCGCTCGACGATCGGGCCCATCTCGTCGTGATAGGAGCGCGCCGCGGCCTGCGGCTCATCTTCACCGCGGATCCGGTGCACGACCGCTCCATCGATCCGATCCAGCAGCGTCTCCCGGGCGAGGCGGAAGTTGCTCCGGTCGTCGTCGGGCGGGACGCAACGCTCGTCGGAGAACACGATGTCGATCCCATCCCACCGCGAGGTCATCTCCGCAAGGTGCCGGTAGACGGCGCCGACGGTGTCGCCCCCGGTGATCATGATCGGTGCCGCCTCGGTTATCGACGCGGCGATCCGGGCCGCGGCTTGCTCGGCGAACACGTTGGATGGGAAGACCTCGACGCGGAAGCTCATCCTTTCCCTCCCTGACTCGGGGCCCGAGTCCCCCTAGTGCCCGGCGCGCGCTTGCTCGGCGGCCCGTTGCTCGGCTATCTCCTTGAGGCGGTGCTTGACGACCTTGCCGGTGCTGCTGGTGCGGGGGAACTCGTCGACGACGAAGATCCGCTTGGGCACCTTGTAGGTCGCGAGCTCCTGCTCGCACACGCGGCGCACCGTGGCCTCGTCGGTGTCTCCCTTGACGAAGGCGGCGAGCACCTGGCCGAACTCTTCGTCGTCGATACCCAGCACCGCCGCCTCGCGAACGCCGTCGATGCTCTCGATCGTGTCCTCGATCTCGACCGGGTAGACGTTCTCGCCGCCGACCACCACCATGTCGTCGGCACGTCCCTCGACGAATATGTAGCCCTCGTCGTCGATCCGCACGGTGTCGCCGATCGACATGTAGCCCTCGCGCTCGTCCCGTCCGTCGCCCCCCGTATAACCCTCGAAGGTCACCGCGCTGCGAACGAACAGCTCACCGACCTCGTCGACGCCCAGGCGTCGGCCGTCCGGCGAGAACACCGCGACTTCGATCCCCGGCACCGGCCGACCGACGGTGTGAGGGTGCACGCGCATGTCCCGCGGCGTGGCGATCGACACCCAACCGGCCTCGGTCGACCCGTAGAGGTCGTAGAGCACGTTGCCGAAGGTTGCGATCGCGCTGCGGCGGAGCCCGGCCGACATCGCCGAACCGCTGGCGAGCACGATGCGCAGGCTGGACAGGTCGTAACGGGCCTTGACGTCGTCGTCGAGCGCGACGATGCGCCGGATCATCACCGGCACCAGCGACACCGCCGTCGCCCGGTGGCGGTCGATCAGCGCCAGCGTCTCCTCGGGATCGAAATGGTCGGGCAGCACGATGGTCATCCCGAGCACGGTGCACAGCGTGAAGGTGAGCAGCCCGAAGGAGTGGAACAGGGGGGCGGGGCACACGACGACGTCGTCGCGCCGGTAAGGGACCACCTGCAGCAGGTTGGCCATCGACCTCAAGCCTGCCGCGGCGGCGTCCCGCCGGGCCCCCCTGGGTGTGCCGGTGGTGCCGGAGGTATGGATCACGATCTTGGACGCCCCCCGATGCAGCACCAGGGGGAAGGGGGGCGTTGACGGTCGGGAAGCGAGCGCGTCCTCGTAGGACGTCGACCCCGGCAGGGCGCCGGATGCGTCACCGACCCACAGCGTGGTCACGCCCTCGAGGGGGCAGCGTCGTAGCTGGTCGGCGTGGCGGGTGTCGTAGACGAGGACCCTGGGTGCGCAACCGCGCAGGGTCGCGCCGAGCTCGCGCGGTTTGGCCCAGGTATTGAGGGGGCAGGCGACGAGCCCGAGCTTTTGGGCGGCGAGCACGATCTCCGCGTAGGTGCGCCCGTTGCGCACCAGCAGCGCCACCCTGTCGCCCCCGCGCAGGCCGAGGGCGGCCAGCGCGTGACCGGCCCGGTTGACACGTGCATCGAGCTCGCGGAACGTGAGCGTCCCGGCCGCATCGTGCAGTGCGGGGCGGTCGCCGATCGACAGGGCGTGGGCCTGGGACATGATGCCGAGCGACTGGCCCCGTCCCAGCAGCCACGGCAACGTCAGCGCCAGCCCGAGCGCGTCCCGGGGGCCGAGCACGCCGGCACGCTGGAGCTGCACGAGGGTACGAGGGTCGGCGAGCTCGCCCAGCCGCCTGAGGTCCTGCAGCATCAGCTCACCCTCTCCTCCTCGGCGTTCCGGCCGGTAAAGGCGGCGACCACCGGGTCGCCGTGGTGACGCAGCACCAGAGCGCGCGTCGAGCGCGCCGCCTCCTCGCAGATCGCCGCGCCGTCGGTCCTGCGCATAGCGTTCGTGCCGTGGCGGCGCAGCTCCTGCAGGGTCGGCATCACCGTGAGGACTTCGATGCCCCGGGAACGGGCTTCGGACACCTCTCTTCTCAGGCTGCGGTGGAACGGCGAGCGCGCCAACCGGGGAGCCCAGGTGGTGGGGTCGCGGTCATCCTCGCCGGGATCCCTGCGGTAACCAAGGGGAGCGATCACCAGCACGTGATCGCAGCCGGCTGCGACGGCGAGGTCGACCGAGGTCGCGCTGTGTATCCCGCCGTCGACGAAGTAGCGAGAACCGATCCGCACCGGCGGGAACACCCCTGGGATCGCGGTCGACGCGAGCACCGCTTCGGGCAGCGTCGCCGGCGGCGCGCCGGGGGCGCCGAAGGCAACGCGCTCGGCGGTGTAGACGTCCACCGCGGTGATCAGCAGTCCGGGGTGGGGCCACGCGGCCGGCAGGTCGCGCTCGAGGTGGCGCCGGGTCGCGTCGCTGCGGTAGAGACCGGCGGGGAAGGCACGGCGCAGCAACGCGGCGGGGCGACGGCCGTGGGTCAGATGCCGCAGCAAACCGCGCGCGGACAGCGCGACGAACGCGCCCCCGATGCCTCTGGCGGCTCGCTGCAGACCGGTTTCGTACAGGGGCCCGAAGAGATCCCGGAGGTCGGCCCGTTCGCGCTGGAAGCCGAGCAGCGCATCGGGGTTGCGGCCGCTGGCATAGGCGCGCACCTCCATCGGGGTCCACCCTGCGGCCAGGTAGGCAGCGACCACCGCTCCGGCGCTGGTGCCGACGATCACCTCGGCGCCGCGCAAATCGAAGCCTAGGCGGTCCAGGGCGGCCACGGCCCCGGCGTGGTAGCTCATGCCGACGAGGCCGCCGCCTCCGAGCACGAGGGCGCGTCGCACCCCTTCAAGCCTAAGGGAAGCGGCGCTACCAGCCGCCGTGGGCTCAAGCGTGATAGCCGGCCTGGGGCCGCGGCCGCCCGAGGGCGTCGTGGCAATCTACCCGTCCCGTATCGTGGTCGTCATGAGCCCCCGGCGCGACGTGTCGATGTCGGCGCAGGAGGTGCGCGACTTCCTCGCCTCGGACCGGCGTGTGGGCGTGCTAACCACGCTGGGGCGCGACGGCTATCCGCACAGCGCGGCGATGTGGTTCGTGCTCGACGGCGACGTCGTGCGGATGTGGACCTACGCCAAGAGCCAGAAGGCGGTCAACCTGCGCCGCGATCCCCGGGCCGCCCTGCTGGTCGAGGACGGCACCGTCTACCGGGAGCTGCGCGGGGTGCTGGTGCGGGGACGGGCGCGCATCACCGATGCCGACGACGAGGTCGCGGCGGTGGGGCGCGCTCTGTTCGCCCGGTACGAACCCGGCCCCGAACGTCCGGCCGAAGGCACCGAGGAGACGATCCGCAAGCAGGCCACCAAGCGGGTGGCGCTGTCGTTGCCGCTCGAGCGGGTCGCATCGTGGGACCACCGCAAGCTGTGACCCCGCTCGCAGGACCACCGATCGCGTGCGAACATCGGGACCCATGACCTCGAGCCCCCCGGTCACGATCATCGGTGCCCCGCTCGACCTCGGCCAGGAACGGCGCGGGGTCGACATGGGTCCGAGCGCGCTGCGGTGTTCGGACCTCTACCAGCGTCTCGACGCACTGGGCCTCGAGGTCAGGGACCTCGGCAACGTCGGCGTCGAGCTGCCCGAGGTGGCCGCGACGCACGACGAGCGCGCCCGATTCCTGCCGGCGATCCTCGCGTCCTGCCGCCAGATCGCCGACGTGGTGGCGTCGGCCGTGGCCTCTGGGGGACTGCCACTGGTGCTGGGCGGAGACCACTCGATAGCCATGGGCACCCTCGGCGCGCTGCACTCCGTGCGGGGGCCCGGGGGCGTCCTGTGGCTCGACGCTCACGGCGACGTCAACCGACCCGAGACGACCCCTACCGGCAACGTCCACGGGATGCCCCTCGCGGCCGCGCTCGGCCGGGCGGGGTTCGCCGTGGAGGGGCTGCAGCCACCCCCGTGGGTCGACCCCGCACGGGTCGCCCTGGTCGGGGTGAGGACGCTCGACCCCGGCGAGAAGGATCTGATCAAGGACCTCGGACTCACCGTGTTCACCGTCGCCGACATCGATCGCCGCGGGCTGGCCGACGTCATGCGCGAGGCGATAGGGGTGATCGCGGGCGACGGTTTCGTGCACCTGTCTCTAGACATGGATGCCTGCGACCCCGAGATCGCGCCGGGGGTCGGCACGCCTGTGCGCGGGGGCCTGTCCTACCGCGAGGCCCACCTCGCCATGGAGATGCTCGCCGAGGCGCGCGTGCTGACCTCGATGGAAGTGGTCGAGGTCAACCCGATACTGGACGTTGCCAACACCACCGGGATGCTCGCGGCCGAGCTGATCGCCAGCGCGCTGGGGGCCCGCATCCTGTAGCGGATCAGTCGTGGAGGACGCGGCCCTCCATGCCTCCCGCGACGGTCACTATCTCGCCGGTGATGTGGCCGCAGAGCTCGTCGGATGCAAGCAGCACCACGACCCTTGCCACGTCCACGGCGGTTCCCAGCTTGCGCAGTGCCATCGTGCGGGTGACGCGTTCGGTGAAGCCGGGCTCGGCGACCTGGTCGCGCGTCATGTCGGTCGTGGTCCAGCCGGGGCACACGGCGTTGACCCGGCCCCCGGGCGCGATCCGGACGATCTCGTTCTTGAGGCTGCGCGCGAACCCGTGGATCAGGGCGGCCTTGGCCGCGGCGTAATCGGCGTGGCCGGCTTCGCCGAACAGCCCCGCGGTCGAGCCGACGATCACGATGTTGCCCGTTCCCGTGGTCGCGACGTGGCGCAGAAAGGCCCGGCAGACGAGGAAGGTGCCATCGAGGTTGACCGCCATGGTGTCGCGCCAGCGTTCGTAGGTGAGCTCCCACACCGGACGGTCCTCGGCCGGCCACACCCCTGCGTTGGCCACCAGCACGTCGAGGCGTCCGAGCGCCGCCACTGCATCGCGCACGAGCGCGTCGACCTGCTGCTCCACGCGCAGGTCGGCGCGCAGGGGGACCCCGTGGATCTCCTCCGCCAGCAGCGCGGCGCGCGCCGCACCGGTGTGGTGGTGGACCGCCACCCGGGCCCCCTCCGAGGCGAAGGCGCGGCACACCGCGCTGCCGATACCGCCCGCTCCGCCGGTGACCAGCACGCCCTTGCCCGCGAGCCCCGTGTCCATGGGGGCTGAAGGTACTACCCGGATAACCTGCTGGGCGATGGACGCAGGAAACGCACCTTCCACGCGATGAAGGACGTCGGCATCGTCGGCGTGCCCTACTCGGGCAAGTCGACGCTGTTCACCGCGCTCACCCGCAGCGGGGCCGCCGGCGGACGCAGCAACGTCGCCGTGGTGCAGGTCCCGGACGAGCGCGTCGAGGTCCTGGCCCGTCTGGAGTCGAGCCGCAGGTCGGTGCACGCCCAAGTGCGCTTCGTCGACGTACCCGGTGGGCTCACCGCCCAGGGCCTCGCCGAGTACCGGCAGACCGACGCCCTGTGCATCGTCGTGCGGGCCTTCGGTCCGGATGCCGAGCCGGCGCGCGAGCTGGCCACGGTCGCGTCCGAGCTCGTGCTCGCCGACCTCGCCAGCGTCGAGGGCGGGCTCACCCGGGCGCGCAAGCGGGCGCGCTCCGGCGACGCAGGCGCCGAGGTCGCGGCGCTCGAGAAGGCGCAAGCCCTGCTCGAAGACGAGCGGCTGCTGCGCGACGGCGGCTTCGACGACCCCGAGCTCAAGGTGCTGCGCGGCTACGGTGCCCTCACCCTCAAGCCGTGGATCGTGGTCGCCAACGTCGGCGAGGGCGAGCCTCCGCCTCCGGGGTTGCCCCCGGATTCGCTGGCGGTGAGCGCGGCGCTCGAGGCGGAGGTCGCAGGGATGGAGGCGGACGAGGCGGCCGAGCTGCTCGCCGGCTTCGGGATCGAGCAGCCGGGTCTTGAACGCGTGATCGCGTCCTGCTACCGCGCGCTCGACCTCATCACCTTCCTCACCACCGGGGAGGACGAGACGCGTGCCTGGGAGGTCCGGCGCGGCGCCACCGCCCCCGAGGCCGCCGGGGTGATCCACTCGGACCTGCAGCGGGGTTTCATCCGGGCCGAGGTCGTGTCCTACGACGATCTCGTGGCGCACGGTGGATGGGACGCGGCCAAGGCCGCGGGCCGCCTGCGGGTCGAGGGCAAGGACTACGTGGTCCAGGAGGGTGACGTCCTGCACGTCCGCTTCGCGGTGTAAGCGCGGGCGAATGCGCATGGGCGCGCGGTTGATAGCGTGCGGGCATGATGATCGGGGCCCATGTGCCGTCGGCCGAGCCCCTCGCCGAGGCGGCCAAGGTGAGGGCCGACTGCCTGCAGATGTTCCTCGGCAACCCGCAGTCGTGGCGCAAGCCCAAACCCCGGGCCGATGCGGCCGCCCTGCGAGCCTCGGAGCTGCCGGTCTACGTGCATGCCCCCTACCTCATAAACGTCGCCTCGCCGAACAACCGGGTGCGGATCCCGTCGCGCAAGATCCTGTCCGACACGCTCGAAGGTGCGGCCGAGGTGGGGGCCGCGGGGGTGATCGTCCACGCCGGTCACGCCGAGGACGGTGTCGAGCGGGGCTTCGTGCGCTGGCGCAAGGCGCTCGACGAGCTCGAGCCCCAGGTGCCGCTGCTGATCGAGAACACCGCCGGAGGGGACAACGCCATGGCTCGCCGCATCGACGTGCTCGAGCGCCTGTGGGCCGAGCTCGAGGGTTACGAGGTGGGCTTCTGTTTCGACACCTGTCACGCCCATGCGGCCGGCGAGGAGCTCGAAGACGTCGTCGAGCGGGTGCTGCAGGCGACCGGACGGATCGACGTGGTGCACGCCAACTCGTCGCGCGACGCGCCCGGGACCGGCGCCGACCGCCATGCCAGCTTCGCCGCCGGCAAACTCGATCCCGCGGCGGTCGTGGACATGGTCAAGGCGGCCCGCTGCGACGTCGTGATCTGCGAGACGCCGTGGGAGACGGTGGCCGACGACATCGCGTACCTGCGCTCGCATCTATGAGTCGGTGCCTCGTCGCCGCGCCCGGCGGCAGGCGGGCTCAGCCGGATGCGGCGGCGCGCCGGTCCGGCAGCCCGGCGTGGGCGCGCAGGGAGGCGA
>CADDZG010000002.1 GCA_902812355.1 Actinomycetota bacterium
ATCCCGCGCAGGTGGTGCGGGGCGGCGGCGCGCAGGGCCGAGCGGCCGGCGGGGGTCAGGGTCGCGAGCCACCCTCTGGCATCGTCGGGAGCCCGCCGGCGCTCGACCAACCCGCGGGCGACGAGCTGGTCGACCGCCCGGGTGAGTCCGCTGCGGGACAGCAGCACGCTGTCGGCGAGCTGCGCCATGCGCATCGCCTGACCCGGGGCCTGCGACAGCCACAGCAAGATCTCGTACTGCTGCAGGCTGAGCTCGCTGGTGTGCTGGAGCTCGGCGTCCAGTATCCGCATCAAGCGTGAATGAGCCCGTAGCAGGGCCCGCCACGCCCGTAGGTCGGTGTCGTCACGGCGCTCCGGCTGGGTGGTGATCGCCGCGGTGTTCATCTGCTCAGCTTAACGGGAATAGTTGCGGGTGCAACCAGGTTACCGGGTGGTTGTAGACACAACCACTCCGAGATGGGAGGGATGAACATGCCGGGACCGGACCTGAGGCAGCTCAAGGGCAAGTGGGTGTTCGACCCTGCTCACACCCGCCTGGGCTTCTCCACCAAGCACATGATGGTGTCTACCGTGAGGGGGCACTTCACCGACTTCGACGGCGCCTTCAACATCCCCGACGACCCGAGCGAGGTCGAGGGCAAAGTGACGATCCGGGCGGCGTCGGTCGACACCGGTAACGAGGACCGGGACAACCACCTGCGCAGCAACGACTTCTTCGCCATGGACGAGTACCCGGAGATCACCTTCGAGGCCACCGGGGCCGAGCTCGTGTCCGAGGACAAGGCGCGGGTCCACGGCAACCTCACGGTGCGCGGGGTGACCCGGCCGGTGACCCTGGACGTCGTCCTCGAGGGCCACACGCCCAAGGACGCCTTCGGCAACGAAAGGGCAGGCTTCAGCGCGACCACCACGCTCGACCGCGAGAGCTTCGGGCTCAAGTGGAACAAGGCCCTCGAAGGCGGTGGCTGGCTGGTCGGCAAGGACGTCAAGCTCGAGCTGGACATCGCGGCCGTCAAGCAGGGCTGACGGCGGACCGGCGGGGGCGGCGGGATCAGGCTCCGTCGCCCTCGCTACGCTCGCGCAGGAAACGCTCGAGCTCGGCCGCGAGCGCCTCTCCGGAAGGGATCGGCCCCCCGCCGAGCGGGCCCGTCTCGCTGCGGGCGGCAGCACGTTCCTCGAGCATCCTGACGTATGCGGCGACGTCCTCGTCTTGAGCGACGATGTCTGACACCCGGGCCTCGTAGGCCTCTGCCGCCCGTTGCAGGTCCGAGGTGTCCACCGGCTCTCCGACCACTGCTGCGGTGCGGCGCACGAGCGCCAGAGCGGCCTTGGGATCGGGGCTGACCGCGAGGTAGTGGGGCACCGCCGCCCATAGGCTTACCGAGCGCACCCCGTGCGACGCCAGAGCGTCCTGCAGCACCCCGACGATCCCGGTGGGGCCCTCGTAACGCGAGCGTTCGAGCTCGAGCTCGGCGATCAGCTGCTCGTCTCCGGCCGTCCCGGTCACCGGGGTGGCTATCGAGTGGGGGACGTCGGCGAGCAGTGCGCCGAGCGTGATCGCCAGGGCCGCGTCGGAGGCCTCGGCGAAGGACGTGACGATCGAGCAGAAACGCCGCCAGTGGAGGTTGGGCTCGGTGCCGATCAGGATCAGGGCGTCGCGGGGGCCGGACAGGCGGGCCGCGTAGACGTCGTTCGCCGGCCACGAGATGCGGCGTGTGAGCCCATCCACGAGCTCGACGTGAGGCCGTACCGCCTGGAAGTCGTAGAAGTCCTCGGGGTCGATCGACGCCACGCGCTCGGCCGACCACGTCCGAACGAGATGCTGGGCGGCGAAGCTCGCCGCGTCGCCCGCGTCGTTCCAGCCGCGGAAGGCGGCGATCAGCACGGGCGTGCGCAGGTGCACGTCGCGATGGCGGATCAGCTCGGGGATGTCGTCCATCACGCCCAGGCTACCTGCACCGTTCGCCGCCGGCGGGGCCGGCCCGAGCTAGCGTGATGGAGCCACCAGGTGCGCTCGTACCTTGCGCTTGACGCGCTGCAACGCGTTGTCGATCGACTTGGTGGGGCTGCCCAGCACTTCGGCGATCTCCTCGTACGAGCGGCCCTGCATGTGCAGGGCGAGGACCTCGCTTTCGAGGGCCGTGAGCGAGCGCAGCATCATGGTTCGCAGCTCCTCGATCGTCTCCGCCGCCAGCACCAGGGTCTCGGGATCGGTGAGCAGGGAGGCTTCGAGCGCCTCGCTCAGGGGCTCGGGAGCCTGCTCGCCGCGGCCCCGAGCGTCGAGCGAGACCGCGTGGTTGAGCGGCCCGTGTTTGGCGCGGTTGGCCCCCTTGACCGCGGTCAGTATCTGGCGGCAGATGCACAGGTCGGCGAAGGCACGGAAGGGGGTGTCCTGGCTCGGATCGTAGTCCCGCACCGCCTTGTAGAGGCCGATCATCGCCTCCTGGACGACGTCGTCGGGATCAGAACCGGTGAGGTAGAAGGCGCGCGCCCGGGCCCGGGCGAATCCCTTGTAACGCTGCAGCACCTCGGTGAGGGCGCGGTCGTCGCCCGCACGCGCCGAAGCGATCAGGGTGCCGTCGTCCGGGTAGGTCACCGTCTCGCCCGCTGCCGCCTCGTGCCCCCTCGCCCGCTGCGCGTGTCCCGGCAGGGCCCGGGACCCTACAGGTGTTCGTGATGCGCACCGCGGCCTCCTGCCCCGGGAAACCCTTACGCGGGGCCCGTAGCCGTTGCGTAACATCCGGTAACGAGGGCATCGCGATGGCCGGACGGGGGCCGGTCGCCCACCGTGCGGCCACCGGGAGGTGGTAACGGATGAGCATCAGGACCGGAGACCGTGTCGTGGTGGAGTCCGAGAAGGTCGGACAGCCCGAACGCTACGGGACGGTGATCGAGGCGGGGGCGATGCTGCGCATCAGGTGGGACGACGGCAGCGAGTCCCTGTTCTCGCCGAGTGCCGGTTCCCTGCGCGTCCTCGATCGGAGCGAGTCCACCCGGGACGCCACCACCGGCTGAGCCGGGCTCTGGGGCTGCGACGGGCCGGTTTCTCAGGTGAACAGGGCCCTCATCACGCGCTGCCACACCGAGGGCGGCTCGGGCTCGGTGGCCGGCTGCGCGGCCAGTTCGTCGCGCCCCATGACCTCGACGCTGACCCCGTAGACCCGCAACCCCTCGATCGCCGAGTCCGGGACCGAGCCCTCGAGCACGCACAGCCGCTTGGGGTAGGCGCGCTGCGCCCGCCAACCCTTGCGCCCGACCACCGTGCGGCCCCACAGGAAGACCTCCCCGAGGACTTGGTACTCGCTGTGGTACAGCGCTCCGAAGACGTGCTTGGGGCTGCGCACCGCGTAGATGCCGCAGCGGCAGCGCTTCACCGGGACCTCGGGCAGGTGCGGGGTGTGGGTTTGCAGGCAGCGAGCATCCAGCGCCCGACGCACCGGCCATTCGCACGGGAAAGCGATCGAGTACAAACGGGGCGGACCGAACTCGGGCGAACCGTCGCCCTGGATGCGCCATGCGCGCCACCCCACCAGCGGTCCGACCGCGTCGGGAACCGTGGGGATGGCCGCGTCCGACATGTCAGCCGTTCTCGGCCGGCTCCTTGGGGGCCTCTACCGGCTCCGCCGGCTGCTCCAGCGGAACTGGGGACTCGACCGGCTCGACGACTATGACTTCCGTTTCCCTGCCGATCCTCATCGGCACCCCCCGATCCAGAGGTTCGTTGCCGTTCCCATCATCCCACCGTCGGACGACCCCGCGCGCACGACCGGACGCCTGTAGTCTGCTTCCGTCCATGGAACCCACCCGCACGAGGGTTCGCCGCCACCCGGTGCCGTCCGCGGCCCCCGGAGGTGCGGACGACGCCGTCGTCGAGGTCGTCGAGCTAGTCAAGCGCTATCCGGGGCTGCCGGCTCCGGCCGTGGATCGTGTCTCCTTCGAGGTCCGCAGGGGTGAGGTCTTCGGCCTGCTGGGCCCCAACGGCGCGGGCAAGACGACCACCGTCGGGATCCTCACCACCCTAGTGCGTCCGACCGCAGGCATGGCTCGGGTCGGCGGGATCGACGTGCGGACGGATCCGATGCGGGTGCGGGGCCTGGTGGCGGTGGTGCCGCAGCGCAACAACCTCGACAGGTCGCTCTCGATCCGTCAGAACCTGCTGTTCCACGCGGCTTACCACGGGGTCCCCGCGGCCGAGCGGGCCGAACGCGCCGCCAGATTGTTGGAGCAGTTCGGCCTCGCCGACCGCGCCGACGACAAACCCGACTTCTTCTCCGGGGGGCAGTCGCAGCGGGTGATGATCGCTCGGGCCCTGATGCACTCGCCCCTGGTTCTGTTCCTCGACGAGCCGACCACCGGCCTCGACCCCGCCGCCCGCCTGTTTGTGTGGGACCGTCTGCGCGAGCTCCGAGATTCGGGGGTGACGCTGGTGCTGACGACGCACGACATGGACGAGGCCGCGGCCCTCGCCGACCGGGTCGGCATCATGGACCACGGGCGCCTCCTAGCCCTCGATACCCCCGAAGCCCTCACGCGCTCTTTGCCCGGGAGCCGCACCCTGGATCTCACCACCGACGACGGCACCGACAGGGTGCCGGAGGTCCTCGACGCCCTCCAGACCCTGCCGGGGGTGGAGCGCGTGGAGCGCGTGGTCCCGGAATCGCCGCGGGGGCCCGGGGGTGGTGCCGGAGGAGACGGTGCTGGTCGGGGGAGGTTGCGCCTGCGCTTGTACGTGTCGGGAGACGCACCGGCTCTCGTCGCGCCCGCAGCCGCGGTGCTGGATCGCTGCGGGCTCGAGCTCTCCGAGGTCGGCATCGGGGTGCCGAGCCTCGAGGACGTCTTCATCCACCTCACCGGGAGGGCCCTGCGGTGAGCCGCGTCACCCGGGCCCCGGCGGCGGCCGGACCGCGGCTCGAGGGAGCCGGCCCGGCGCACGCATTCGTGGCCGTGCTGTGGCGGGATCTCTACGTCACTTTCAAAGAGTTCTATGCCTTCCTCGCCCAGGTGATACTGCAGCCCCTCTTCCTGTTGTTCGTGTTCGGCAAGATCCTCACCAGCCTCGGTTACGCCACCCATGCCTACGCCCAGCTGCTGTTCCCCGGCATCATGGCGCTGACGGTCGTCGTCACTGCGATCCAGGCGATGGCCTTCCCGTTGGTAGCCGAGTTCGGCTGGACCCGCGAGATCGAGGACCGGCTGCTCGCTCCGATGCCGACCGGGTTGGTTGCGGTCGAGAAGGTGGTGTTCGCCGCCCTGCGGGCGATCACCGCCACGTTGCTGATGATCCCGATCGGGATCGGGGTCCTCGGCTCGATCCCGTGGCGCTGGTCGGGCGTGCCCCTGCTTGTCGCGGTAGTGCTGCTCGGCGCGCTGGTCGGAGCGGGGATCGGGCTCTTGCTCGGGACCCTGGTGCAGCCCAACCGGATCAACATCGTGTTCTCGCTGGTGTTCACCCCGTTGCTGTTCACCGGAGCGAGCCAGTACCCGTGGCCATCGCTCGCCGATTTGCGTTGGTTCCAGGTGATCACCGCGATGAACCCGATGACCTACGTGAGCGAGGGCCTGCGCGCCGCGTTGGTGCCCCGGATCCCGCATATCGACGCGTGGATCTGCGTCGTCGTCCTGATTGCCTGGACGGCCGCCCTGATCGTCGCCGGGGCCCGCGGCTTCTATCGCCGGGCGATCGCCTGATCGCTGCGGTCCCGCCGTCGGCCCCCATGTGGGAGACGTGGGGGCGGACGACAGGGGCGCTCGCCCGAGGCGTCCCGTCGCCGCCCCCACCGGGTTACAGATTACGCGCGTTCGGTCGGCGCGTTCCACCAGCCGGAAGGGGTCAGCCCTGGTGGATCGTGACCCGGATATCGCCGCTGATGTCGAGCACGGCGACCGCGGTGGCCGTGCCCCGGCGCGAGAAGGAGAGGGCGACCCTGCCCGCCCCCACACGCAGGTTGCGCAGCTCGATCGCGTCGATCCACGCCGGCAGGTGCGGTTGGTGGACCTCGAGCAATCCGGCCTGCGCCGACGCCGACACCCCCAGCAAAGCCTGCAGGATCATGAACGGTGCCGCGGCCGCCCACGCCTGCGGCCTGCACGCCACCGGGTAGGCGACGTAGGGGGTCTCGCCGGTACGGGGGAACCCGCACAGCAGCTCGGGGAGCCGGGCCTCGTTGCCGGCGAGGGCGGCATCGAAGACCGCACCCACGATCTTCTCGGTCGCCGCCTGGGCCCCGTAGCGCTTGATGCCCGCAGCCACTATGGCGTTGTCGTGGGGCCACACCGAGCCGTTGTGGTAGCTCACCGGGTTGTACGCAGGTGAGCCGGCCGAGAGGGTGCGGACCCCCCACCCGGAGAAGAGATCGTCGGCGACGAGGCGGTCGGCGGTCTTCCTGCCCTTGTCGGGATCCGCGATGCCGCAGTAGAGGCAGTGCCCCGGGTTCGAGGTGACCGAGCGGACCTGGCGCTTGGAGCCGTCGAGGGCGAGCGCGTAGGTATCTTCCTCGGGCATCCAGAAGGCGTCGTTGAACGCTCGCCTGAGGCGAGTCGCCTCGCGGCGGAGCTCGGCCGCGACGTCGCGCTCGCCGAGCTCGTCGTAGACGTCGGCGATCCGCATGCGGGCGAGGTAGGCGTAGCCCTGGACCTCGACCAGAGCGATCGGCGGCTCCGCCCGGCTACCGTCGGCGTGGATCACGGAGTCCTCGGAGTCCTTCCACCCCTGGTTGACGAGTCCGGCGGGCGAGCGTCGCCGGTACTCGATGAAGCCGTCTCCGTCGAGGTCGCCGTAGGTACGCATCCATTCCACCGCGGCATCGAGCGCGGGACGCAGTTCGGCGAGGGTGGTCAGGTCCGCGGTCCAGCGGTGGTAGGCGCCTGCGAGCATCAGGAACAGCGGGGTCGCGTCCACGCTGCCGTAGTAGGGGGTGTGGGGGATGTATCCGCAGCGGGCGAGCTCGCCGACGCGCAGTTCGTGCAGGATCTTGCCCGGCTCCGCATCGCGCTCGGGGTCGTCGCGCACCGCCTGGTGGCGCGCCAGGTAACGCAGCGTGCCGCGTGCCGCGTCCGGGTCGAGCATCAGCATCTCGTAAGCGGTGAAGAGCGCGTCGCGTCCGAAGGGGGCGACGTACCAGGGGATCCCGGCGGCGACCAGGCGCTCCCCGTCGGCCTCGATCATGAGGCTGCCGAGGTCGCGTTGCGCTGCGGCGATCACGCGGTTGAACGACGGGTACGGGCCTTGGATGCTGGTACAAGAGCGGCGCCACGCAGCTACCTGCTCCTCGGCGGCCCGGCGCGCCGCGTCGATCCCCGTATCCTCGCCTCGCTTGCCTTGTAGTGAAGGCGCCACGGAGACGGTGAGCTGCGCCACTCCGCGCGGGGGGAGCCGCAGGGCCCACGACAGGCGCGCATCCGGACCCTCGACCGCGACCTCTGGAACCGGCTCCGCGGCCACGAACGTCTGGCGGAAGAGCCGATCCTCGCCCCGGTAACCGAACGCGACCCCCGACTCGGTGGTCTCGGGTTCGAGCAGCTCCCCACGAGAGATGCGCTGGCGCACGCCTCGCACCTCGAAGATGTCGGCGAAGTCGCATCCCAGCCGCAGCGAAACGGTGAGCTCGACCGGCCGTTGCCCGTGGTTGTGTACCTCGATGCGCTCGTAGAGGTTCTCGTTGACCACGCGCCGACGGCGTACCGACAGGGTCATCTGCGGGACCTCGCCGTCGTCGAGCTCGGGGTTCGTGAGCTCGACGTTGCCCTCGTAGGCCGATCCGTTGGCCCACGACAGCAGCACCGGCGCTCTACCGTCGAGGCGCAGCTGCATGCGCGACAGGTAGCGAGTGTCATCGGCGTACACGCCCTCCCCGGTCGCGAGGCCCGGGTTGATGTCACCGTTGGGGCGCGAGCAGACGAACATGCGTCCGTGCTTGAGCGTCAGGAGCTCGCCTCCGGCCTCGGCGGCGATGCGCGGGGCGGGTCGTAGCTTGACCGGACCCGCCTGCTCGAGGACGCGTAGGTGCTCGCCACGGGGTCCGGTTATGCGGCGGCCGGCGGTGCCGTCCTCCTGTTCGGCCATCGCGCGGAAGTCTAGGGAGCGATCGGGACGATGTGGAGGATCCTGGGGCCTCGGTTCAGGCGGGGGTGGCCGCCGCGGCCTCTGCAGGCGGAACCGCGGCGTGCGCCGGGGCCGCAGTGACGGTCCTCAGCGCACGCCGGTACATCGCCTCGTAGCCCGACACCATGATGGCGACGTCGAAGCGCTCGAGTGCGCTGCGCCGGCAGGTGACGGGGTCGCATTCCTCGACCCGGTGCAGCGCCGCAGGGAGCTCGTCGGGAGAATCGCAGATCAACCCGGTGGTGCCATGCTCGACGATCTCGGGGACCGAACCGCGGCGCAGGGCCACCACCGGGGTGCCGCAGGCGAGCGCCTCGGCCATGACGAGTCCGAACGGCTCCTCCCAGCAGACCGGGGACACAAGGCAGCGCGCCCGGGCAAGGAGGTCCTTCTTGGTCGCGAGGTCGGCCTCGCCGACGTAGGTCACGCCCGGTCCCAGACGCGGCGCGACCTCCGCCTCGAAGTAGGCGCGCTCGGCGCCCTCCCGGCACTTGGCCGCCATCACCAGAGGGAGGCCGGCCGCGCGTGCCGCGTCGATCGCCAGGTGCGCTCCCTTTTCGGGGCTCATGCGTCCGAGGAACAGGACGTAGTCGTCCTTGTCCTCGCGGAACGGGAACTCGAGCACGGGGATCGCGTTGTGCACCCGGCCGAGCCACGGCAGGTGCGGGGCCAGACGCATCTGCGCATCCGAGATGGCGATCAGGCCCACCCCGGGACCGAGCCGGGCGTAGTAGCGATCGCCGAACTCGCCGGTTACCGGACCGTGGGCGGTGACCACCGTGGGGGCGCCGTAGCGACAAGCCACCAGGGGCCCGGCGAAGGAGTTGTCGTGCACGATGTCCAGGGGGGTGTCGCTCAGCACCTCCGCGGCGGCGAGCGCGTGGGCGACCTCGGGGAAGGACTCGCCGAGACGCTCGCTCGGCGGCCGCTCGAAGGTGCAGTGCATGCGCGCCGAGGTGTGCCGGGCGCCTGCGGCCACGAGAATCACCTCGTGGCCTCTTTCGACTAGGCCCTCGACCAGGTGGTACACCATCGCTTCGATCCCGCCGTAGGCGCGCGGGGGGATCTCGAACCACGGCGGGGCCACCACCCCTATCCGCAACCGCTGCCGCCCCGTTGGCGGGGAGGCGCGCCGCGACGACAGGAGCTCGTGCAGCGAGCGGTCGTCTTCGGTCAGGGTTGGGTCCGGCGCGTCCACGACCGCGTTAGGGCGCGCCAGAGCATCGGGTGCACGCAGAAGTTCCATGCGATCACCTCCCTCGACGGACGTTGCCGAGAAAGGCGCGACGGCCTCTTCCCTTTCCGGATACCTGTGCTCGCGCTGCTTGTCAAACGACCTGCTAGAGGAGGCCGCCGGAGGACCCGTGCGGGCGGCGGGGCAACCCGCAGGGGACGGCGCGCCGGAAGGGTTCGATACCGGGGCGGGCCCCGTGACTGAAGATGGGACGATGCGACTAACGGAGCCGAGGCCCGCCGCGCCGCCGCAGGGGGCCCCCACCGGGCGTAGGCGGTGGACGTGAGCGACGGGGGGCAGGGCCGCGACCCCGCCCTCGGGGGGCCGCGCCCGGGCGATCGACGGGCCGCGGAGGAGGTTCCTCGCGAACCCGGCCCGGAGCCGGTGGAGGAACCCACCCGGGGCTGGCTCACCGCGGGGGTGGGCAGCGTCGGTGCCACCAGCTTCTTCTCGGATGCCGGACACGAGATCACTACCGCGGTCCTGCCGGGCTTCCTGTCCTCGGTTTTGCACGCCTCGGCGGGGGCCCTGGGCATCATCGAGGGGGTGTCCGACGCCCTAACCGGCGTCGCCAAGCTGATCGCGGGGCCGCCGGCCAACGACGAGGACACGCGCCGGCGCCTGGCGACGGGTGGCTACCTCGGCACCGCCGTGGCCACCGGGTTGATAGGGCTCGTCAGCGCGGTGTGGCAGGCCGGGGTGCTGAGGGCCTTGGCGTGGATGTCGCGCGGCGCGCGCGGCCCGGCGCGGGATTCGCTGCTGGCATCCCTCACGCCGCGGGAGGCCTACGGGCGCGCCTTCGGTCTCGAACGCATGGGCGACAACCTCGGCGCGGTGGCGGGGCCGTTGCTCGCCGGAGGGCTCGTGTCCTGGGTGGGGATCCGTCCCACCCTGTACCTCGCCGGGGTGCCCGGGTTCTTCGCCGCGGTCACGATCGCGTTCGCGGCGCGCGAGGCACGGCGGCGTGGCAGGGCGGCGAAGGTCGAACGCAGGGCGCGCCTGCAGCTGGCCGCGCTGCGCCATGCCGGTCTCCTGCGCCCCCTGGTCCCCGTGGCCGCGTTCGAGCTGGGCAACGTCGCCACCACCCTTCTGATCCTGCGTGCCACCCAGCTCCTTGAGACCGGCGGCCGCTCGGCCGCCGGGGCGGCGTCCCTGGCGATCCTGATCTATGCGGCACACAATGCCTTTGCCGCTGCGATCGCTCTGGCCGGCGGGCACTGGATCGACCGGGCCGGGCCCCGCGTCGTGTTCGCGGCCGGAGCCGTCTCCTACGTCGGGGGCTACGGGATGTTCGCGGCCGGAGCCCATACCTGGCCCCCCTTGCTGCTCGCGTTCGCGCTGTCCGGCAGCGGCATCGGTCTCGCCGAGACCGCGGAGTCCGCCCTCGTGGCGGGCCTACTGCCCGACCACCTCAGGGGCAGCGGTTTCGGTCTGCTCGGAGGAGTCCAGTCCTTCGGAGACTTCGCGTCGTCGACCGCCGTCGGACTGCTGTACGCGGCCGTGTCCCCCGCGGTCGGCTTCGCCTACGCGGGTGCTTGGATGGTCGTCGCGGTGGCGGCTTCGGCATGGACCCGGCCGCCGGGCCGGGGCCGCGCTCCGTCTGGATCGGCCACGACGTGCTAGGGTGAGGGGGTTCATCCAGCACAGAACGTGAGTCGGTTCGGTCCAACACCTTTCCCGCCTCGTTCGTGATGTGTGGCAGGGGAGGTGTTTTTCATGTCCACAGGCAAGGTCAAGTGGTTCAACGACGCGAAGGGCTACGGCTTCATCGCGCCGAACGACGGATCCGGTGACCTCTTCGTCCACTTCAGCAACATCCTCGGCGACGGCTACCGTAGCCTCGCCGAGGGTGCCGCGGTCGAGTATGAGGAGCGCGCAGGTACCAAGGGTCCGGAAGCCGTGAACGTGCGGCCCGTCGGCTGAACGCCGCGATTGCGGGGGCCGGACATCCGTCCGGCCCCCGCGCCGCGTCCGAAGGTGTTAGGCCCGGCTCCGTCGGGCCATACCGGCCCGGTGCCCGACACGAGCATCGTCCCGTCCACGCGCAGCGATCGGCTGAAGCCGATCGCGTCTTCGTAGGGCGACCCCGAGGAAGCCGTGGTCCGCGTCGTGCAGTCATCCTGCACCGGCTCGCCGGGGATCGAGGGATCCCGGCTCACAGGCGTGCGACGAGACCGTTGCGGTAGGCGTAGGCGACGGCCTGTGCGCGGTCCCGCGCTCCGATCTTGGCGAAGATGTGGTTGACGTGGCTCTTGATCGTCGCCTCGCTGACGACCAGGCGGGCCGCGATCTCGGCGTTCGAGAGGCCCTCGGCGATCAGGCCGAGTACCTCCGCTTCACGACGGGTGAGGCCGTCGGGCAGCGCGGGGGCCGAGGCCGCCGGCGAGCCGGGGTTCCGAGCCGCCGCCACCGCCTCGATCAGGTGATGCTGGACGGCGGGATCGATGATGGCTCGCCCGCGCATCACCGCTTCCAGAGCGTCGCGGATCTCTTCCGCGCCGGCATCCTTGGTCAGGAAGCCCCGGGCTCCGGCTCGCAGGGCGCCCAGCAGCCAGCGGTCGTCCGCGTAGGTCGTGAGGGCGATCACCCGTGCCTCTGCATCCTGGGCCCGGATCCGCGCCGTTGCCTGGACCCCGTCGCAACGGGGCATGTGCAGATCCATGAGCACGACGTCGGGGCGGCTGCGCAGGTAGGCCTCGACCGCCTCGTCGCCGTCGGCGGCGACGCCCACGACCTCAATGCCTTCCAGCAGCCCGAGCAGGGTGGCCAGCGCCTCGCGCAGCACCCGCTGGTCGTCCACCAGCAGGACACGGATCGCCGGGACCCGGCCGCTCATGGCGAGCCGGTCGGAACCGTATCGGCGGCGTGGTCCCCGGGTGCCGGCCCGGTGTCGCGGTCGAGCGGCAGCCACACTTCGACGCGAAAGCCGTGCGCGCTGGGCCCCGCGACCAGCCGCCCGCCGAGCAGCTCGGCCCTCTCGCGCATGCCGGTGAGCCCGTAACCGCTCCCGGACGCGGCGAGGGCGGGCGGGGCCTGGGTTACGCGCGCCCGGTCTTCGATGGTCAGGCCGACCTCGGCGTCGCGGTACGCGAGGGTCACCGTGACTTCATCGGGACGAGCATGCTTGCGCACGTTGGTGAGAGCCTCCTGGGCGGTGCGGTAGAGGGCAACCTGCTGCTCCGGGTCGAGGGGTCGCGGCGACCCGAGCACCTGCAGGGAGCACGGCACACCCGTCTGCCGGGCGAATCCGTCGGTCAGCACGCCGAGTTGCTCGACCCGGGGAAGCCCGTCGCCGCGCAGCGTCCCGACGGCGCGCCGTGCCTCGTCCAACCCGTTGCGGGCGAGGTGCAGGGCGCGGTCGACGCTCGTGACCGCGTCTGGATCGGAACCGGGGCGCGACAGCTGGAGCCGGGCCCCCTCGAGCGTTACCACCAGCCCCGACAGCGTGTGGGCGAGGACGTCGTGGATGTCGCGCGCCAGGCGCTCCCGCTCGCGCAGCGCTGCGGCCTGGATCTGCGAGTCTCGCGTTGCGGCGAGCTCGGCGAGCAGCTCCTCCGCGTGTGCCTGTCCCTCCCGCAGGCGGCGGGACAGGAGAGCGATCAGGAAGAAGGCGGCGACCCCGAGCTCGGTCGTGATGAGGTTGGCGAGGTCGCCCTGATGCCCGAGGAGGTAGGCGGCGACGAACCCGGCGAGGCACAGGGCCAGCAACATCGCCGCCCGTCGCAGTGGCACGCGCGCGGCCGCCGCCCCCGCGGTGAGGAAGACGCCCAGCCAGCCCGGCCCCTGAGGCTGCATCAGGCTCAACACCAGCGCCCCGACGAAACCGGCGGCGAGCAGGACTTCAATGCGCCCCAAGAGACCCTGTGACGGGGACGACGGCTTCCGGGGGCGTGACAGGGCCATCGCTGCGCTGCCGGCGAAGACCGCAAGGGCGAGCGTCACCACGAGGTGCCGGCCGGTCAGGCCGGGACCGGGATCGCCGAGCACGGTCATGACCGCTATCAGCGCCGCGAGACAGGCTCCCACAGCGCGTAGCACAACCCCGGTGCGTTGTTGCCTTCGGCGCGTCGAATCCAGCTCTGAGCTTTGGGCGACGTGCTCGGCCATGTGCCGAGCATAGGTAGCCGCCGCCCGGTGCGTCATCCACCCGGAGGCCGATCCGCCCCGGGGGCGAGCTCGAACCGGGGGTGGACGGTCGTGGTGCGCCGGGTCGACGCGAGGCGCAGACGCGATCTGGTCCTACGAGCCGATGACCGGCGGCTTGCTGCTCCCTAGCCTGACGCACGAACGGATCCCCGAGGAGGAGCCTGATGCCGACGAAGGTAGCCCCGAACCCTCCGACCACGGTCCTGGATCGTGACGAGGTCATATCCGTGCGCAGCCTGCGACGGACCTACGGGACGGTCGAGGCCGTACGCGGCATAGATCTGTCCGTGCGGCGCGGCGAGATCTTTGCCTTCCTGGGTCCCAACGGGGCCGGCAAGACGACCACGGTCGAAATACTGGTGGGCCTGCAGGCCCGCACCTCCGGCGAGGTGACCGTGTTGGGGGTCGATCCGGCCGTCGGGGGCCCATCGTGGCGCGCCAGGCTCGGGATCGTGACCCAGGAATCCCAGCCGGATCCGGGACTCACCGTGTCGGATTGCCTCGAGCTCTACGCCGGCTACTACCCGCATCCCCGCGACGTCCAGGAGACCCTCGCGCTCGTAGGGCTCACCGCCAGGAGGAACAGGCTGGGCGAGCACCTTTCGGGCGGGGAGAGGCGGAGGCTGGACGTTGCCCTTGCTTTGATCGGCGACCCCGAGCTCGTGTTCCTCGACGAGCCGACCACCGGCTTCGATCCGGCGGCCCGACGGGCGGCGTGGGACATGTTCGCAGGGCTGCGCGAGCTCGGAAAGACCGTGTTCCTCACCACGCATTACATGGAGGAAGCCGAGCGACTCGCCGACCGCATCGCGGTGATACGCGAGGGCCGCATCGTGGCGATGGGCACGCCGGATGCGCTCGGGGGGAGGGATGCGATGGAGGCCCGTATCTCGGTGCCGCTGCCGCCCGGGGTCACGGTGGACGACCTCCCCGGAGATCTGCGCTTGGCGGTCCGTGCCCGGCGGGACGGCCGGGTGGTGCTGGGCGTACGAGACGTGCGTGCGTGCCTCGAGGTGCTGGTGGGGTGGGCCGCCGAGAGGGGCGATGACCTCACCGGTCTCGAGGTCACCCGGCCGTCACTGGAGGACGTCTACATCGAGTTGATCGGGCACCCACAAGGAGGGCAACAACGATGAGCGCTGTGACTCGATCGGTTGTCGGACCACTGGAGCTGCTGCTGCACCAGAGTCGCTACGAGTTCCGTGCCTTCCGGCGCAACCGGCGAGCTCTCGTTTTCAGCCTCCTGCTGCCGGTGCTGTTCCTGGTCGTGTTCGCCGGGGTATTCGGTAACGGCACGGTCGCTCTCGGCGGCACCCGCGTGACGGTGGCGACCTACTACGTGCCCGGGCTCATGGCCCTTGCCGTGGTGAGCTCGTCGTTGGTCAACCTCACCACCTCGGTCGTCGCCGAGCGAGACCTCGGCGTGCTCAAGCGGCGCCGGGCGACCCCGGTGGCGCCGTGGGTGCTGATGGGGGCGCGCGCCCTCACCTCGGTGCGGATCTCCCTGCTGGCCGCCGCGCTACTGGTTGCGGTGGGCCGCGTGGTCTACGGGGCCTACGTGCCCGGAGACGCGCTGATCGGTGTTGCCGTGACGGTGATGGTCGGGTCGGCGAGCCTGAGCGCGCTCGGTTACGCGCTGTCCACGTGGCTGACGATGGATTCTGTGCAACCGGTGTTGCAGGTCGTGGTGCTGCCCCTGTACTTCGTGTCGGGGGTGTTCGTGCCCCAGGACCGGCTGCCGTCGTGGCTGCGCCTGGCGGCCGAGGTGTTCCCAATCGAGCGGATCGCCGGTCCCCTGCACCACGCCTTCGACCCGGCGGTCACGGGAGCGGGCGTTTCCGCGGTCGACCTCGGGGTGCTTGCCGCTTGGGCCGCGGTGGCGGGGGCGATCGCCGTGCGCCGCTTCACCTGGTTGCCACGCGCGACCTGAGGCACCCGCGCCCCCGGCTCTCGCCGTGGGCGCGGGTGGAGATGTCTTGGGCGCTAGCCCTGCGTCGATACCGCCAGGTCGTGCGCGTCCTTCAGAAGCGTCTCGCAGCTCGCGAGCTCGGCACGCATCGTGCGGTGATCCGGGCGAGCCCCCCCGAACTCGAGCCGGTCCAGTGTCTCCTTGATGTCGGTCGCGAGCCGGTCGCGCCGATCGGCCAGTGAGCGCAAGCGGGCTTCGATCGTCGCGTAGCGCTCGTCGTTGCCGGGAGAGCCGCTGGAGAGGGCCGCGGTCGAGGCCTGCAGCGTGTCGCTGCCGAAGGTCCCGACGGACGCGTTGAGTTGCTTGTAGCAGGCGCCGAGGCTCTCACTCTGCTTGAGACGGCCGTTGCCCTCGAGGATCTGGGTGATCACCCGGCCGTCCATCACGTAGTCGTCGCGCAGCCCGGTGAGGTACAGCAGGGTGGGCCGGATGTCCGTCTCGTCCGCCCACGTGCCGCGGGTGCTGTAGGCGGGCACCGAACCCCCACCGGAGGGGTCCCGCACCGCCGGGCTGTCGGCCGGCAGAGGTCCGTCGATGCCGAGCCGGCGCACGCGGGGTCCGACGAATCCGGTCCAGGTGATGTCGATGTCCGGACTGTAGTAGCCGTGGTTCCACGCATAGCGGGGATAGATCCCGACGCAGTCGGTGGCCGGCGAGTCCGATGCGCTGCAGTCGGGGTGCGACGCGTCGAAGTAGTAGTCGGGTTTGGGGAACACGGTGAAGGTCGGAGTCCGTTGGGGATCGGCGGTCTCGAGGTGCAGGATCCGCTGCTCGGTCGCTCCGGCCATGTAGTTGACGATGCGCTGCGTCCTGCCCTCGTAGGGGTCGTAGCCGGTGATCGCCGCGGTGTCCCGCTCGAGGCGACGCACCGCGGGGTCGTCTGCCGGCGGCGACACGGGTCCGCTGCCGTGGACGTAGATCGCCGCCGCCTGTGGCTCGATGTCGAAGGCGGTGGTGTCGCCGGTCTCCTTCTGCAACAGGGCCGGGAGGTTCGCCTGCACCTCGCCGATCTCGTCGTGGCCGTAGTTGCATACCGTCGTGACCCCATCGCAGCCGGCGGGCGTGGGTTCGATCGCACGGCCGACGTTGGCGCCGGCGAGGTGATCGTTCTCCTCCGCACCGATGATGAACAGCGTGTTGCGGGGGGTGATGCCGTCCTTGCGCAGCCGGTCGAAGAACCTGGCGAACGCCTCATCGTAGTGGCGCATGTTGTCGACGTAGCAGGAGTCTCCCGGCCCGAGCGCGTAGTCGAAGCCGGTGGCGTCGGCCGTGGTGCAGTCGTGGCTCCAGTCCTTGCGGGCGTGTAGGTCGGAGATGTAACCGTAGGTGACCGGGATGCCTGCCTCCTGCATCGACGCCAGCATTGCCAGGCTCTGGGTGGCGGTCGGGTTGAAGCCGGGGAAACCGACGTTGCCGCGGTAGTCGGCTATCTCGTTCCCGTCGAGGTCGACGAGGTTGCCCTGCGCGTCGGCCACCTGATAGGGGGCCGGTGCATGGGCGTGAGCCACGAGGTAGGGCTGGATGTAGCGGTGCCCGAACAAAGCCCGGTAGTCGGCGTTACCCGGGTCGTTGGTAACAGGCGGTGGATCGTCGACCGCACCTTCGGCGTGCTCGCACGTGGTGTCGCCGATCCCGCAGTGGATCGCTTCACCGATGAATGCGCTCGTGGAGTTCGCGTAACCGTCCAGCGGCGGCGTGGTACCGAACACGGTCTGGATGTCGGCGGTGTTCTCGAGCACCATGTTGGCGGTCGAGAAGTCTCCTACGGTGCAACCCGCTTTGGTGAAGGCGACCCACGGTTCCGGAGTGGTTTGATCCGGCGGCGTGTTGCCGGCCGGCACGGTCGGCGAGTAGACCATCGACGGCGAATCGTCGGTGCTCGACGGCTGTCCGTTGCTGATCACGGGTGAGGTCCAGTAGGTGAACGACACGTCGCTCTCCGTGGTGCCGTCGGGACGGTAGGTGCGATAGGAGTTGCTGATCGGCTGTCCGTGACGGTCGCCATACAGTCCCGAGTAGATCGCCAGGCTGTCCTCCGCGGTGTGCGCGATCAAGGGCGTGTGCATGTTCGACATCAAGGTGCCGTAGTGCGTGAGAAAGTGATACAGGTGCGGCATCTGCTCGAGGTCCGAGGGAACGTTCGGGTTGTCGCGAAACAGATGCACGTTGTCGAAGGTGATGCTGATCACGTGCCGGATGCCGTTCGCGAGATGGCATCCCCGAGCTTGCCGCGCGTGTCCCGATGCGGCTCTAGGCGCGGACCCCGCCAGCGCGGCGGGCATCGAGGCCGCGATAATCGATGCAGCGACCGCAACAACGCCGAAACCCGTCAACCTGCGGACGAGCGACTTCCGCATCCCGAACCCCCCCTTCGAGTCGCGCCGCTGGAGCGGAGTGCATCATATCGGGACGAAAGCCGCGCCGTCATCCTCGGGGACCCCAGCGCCGTAACCACCTGACCAGCAGGGGGGCACTGAGTATCACTATCAGCAGACGAGCCATTTGCAGCCCAAGCACCGTCGGCGTCTGGGCCCCCGTGTCCAGCGCCACGATCATCACCGAGTCCATGCCGCCCGGGGCGGTTGCGAGGTAAGCGGTGAGGGGGTCGATGCCGGCCAGGCGGCTGATGCCCCAGGCGAGCCCTCCGCACGCGGCCATCAGTAGCAGCACGAATCCCAGCACCGCAGGCGCAGCCCGGCCGGCGCGGCGCATCGCATCCGCGTCGAACTGCCCGCCGACGCGGACCCCGATCACCGCATAGGCGAGCTCGAGCACCCCCGGGGGCCAGATTCCGTGGCGCACCCCGGCGATGCCGAGTACCACGCCGGCGAGCACCGGGAGGATCAGAGCCCCTGCCGGCAGCGGCAGGCGCAACGACAGCAGCACCATGGCCAGCGCGACGCCGGCGGTCAGCACGTATTCGGGGACGGAGGCGTGAGCTGCGAAGGGCGACACCGTGCTCGTAGAAGGCGCCCCGGCGGGGAAGAGGGGTGCCGTTGCGGTGACCGTCAGCACCGTGAGGACCAAGCGCAGGTACTGCATGAAGGCCACCAGACGCGGATCGGCTCCGACCTCGTCGGCGAGTACCACCATGGCCGAGGCGCCCCCGGGCATCGTTCCCACGAACGCCGTCGGCGGCGAGACCGGGGCGATCCTGGCGAGGATCACCCCGGCGAGCATCGCGAGGATCAGCACGAGCAAGATCGCGGCGAGCACGGCCGGCCAGCGGTGGGCGAGCACCGGCAGCGACGATGCGCTGAAGGTCGCCGAGATCGTGAGCCCCACCACCGCTTGGGCTCCCCTCCACGCCCAGCGAGACACGCGCGGCCTGGCCACGCCCCTGAGGGCGAGGACGAGGGCGGCGAGCATCGGTCCCACGAGCCACCCGGCCGGCAGGCCGGTGGAGGAGGCTCCCCATCCGGCAAGGCCCGCGGCCGCGGCGACCAAGGCGAGCCTGGCGAGCCCGGTTCCGCGATCGCTCCTCGGCCGGTGGTCCACGCGCGCTCCTCCAGCCCCGACGTCGGCACGGCGTTGGACCGGTCGCCTGCGCCGGGCCATCCTTCCGCACGACGCTCGTGGCCCCCTTCTAGGACGGCCACGCCCTTAGGCTATGAAGGGCACCTGCACCGACGATCGGCGGCTCCATGCTTCCCCATCCGATCCGCCATCGACCCCGCGGCGGCCGTGTCGCACTGTGTTGGGGCCTGTCCCTGCTGCTGCTCGCGGGCGCGTGCCGGGGGCCCTACCGAGCGTCGCACTCGGCTCCCCTGCCCGTGCCGCCCTCGGCGCGCGCCCTGTTGCGGTCCGCACCACGGCGCCGAGCGATCGTGGCCGAGAACCGCCGTCCCGGCACCACGCGGTGGCATCTGAGCTCGGCACCGCACCGCGGCTGGATCCAGGGCTATGCCGACCGTGTCTCCGTGCAGGACGGCGGCCGGGTGGGGCTTTACGTTTCGACCCCGGCAGCCCGTTTCCGGGTGCTCGCCTTCCGCATGGGCTATTACGGGGGCCAGGGCGCCCGGCTGGTGTGGACCTCGGAGTGGGTGCGGGGCGGGGTGCAGCGCGACGTCCGGGTGCAGCCGGTGACCCACATGGTCGAGGCCCGGTGGCACCGATCGCTGAGCTTCTCCGTCACCCGGCGCTGGTTCCCGGGTGACTACCTGCTCAAGCTCGTGGCATCGACCGGGGCCCAGAGCTACGTGCCGCTAACCGTGCGCGACGACGCCAGCCATGCCGCGGTCGTGATCCTCAACGGCGTGACCACGTGGCAGGCTTACAACACCTGGGGAGGCTACAGCCTGTACCACGGCCCACCCCCGCAGGACTCCTTCGACGCACGCGCCCGGGTCGTGTCCTTCGACCGCCCCTACGCGACCGGTGGCGGAGCCGGAGGCTTCATCGCCAACGAGCTGCCCATCGTCGAGCTCGCCGAGAAGCTCGGTGTGGACGTCACCTATGAGACGGACATAGATCTCGCCCGCAGACCGAACCTGTTGCTGCATCACCGGGCGCTGATCTCGCTCGGTCACGACGAGTACTGGTCGGCCACCATGCGCTACGGGGTGCTGCGCGCACGCGACGCGGGGGTCAACGTCGCGTTCCTCGGCTCCAACGCGGACTTTCGTCACATCCGCCTGCGCGCCTCACCCCTCGGGCCGGACCGTGAGGAGGTGTGCTACAAGGTCGCCACGGAGGATCCGATGTACGGGATCCACGACCGGCGGGTGACCTCCGATTGGCGCTACGGCCCCGTGCCCAGGCCCGAGAGCGTCCTGAACGGAGGTCTGTATCGGTGCAACCCGGTGAGCGCAAACGGTGTCGTCGTCGCCGGACGCTCGTGGTTGTTCCGGGGGACGGGGCTGCGCCGCGGACGGCACATCCCGAACCTCTTCGAGGACGAGTACGACGGCATCGCGCCCTACTATCCGACGCCGCGCACGATCGAGATCCTGGCGCGGGGCAGGGTGCGCTGCCACGGGGTGCCGGGGGAAGCCGACGTAACTTACTACACGGTGCCCCGTGCCGGTGGCGTGCTGGACGTTGGCACCAGTGCCTGGGTTGCAGGCATCACGCGACGCTGCGTGCTTCGCGACGTCTGCTCGCGCCGCTCGAGGTTGCTCGAACGGATGTCCGTCAACGTGTTACGGATTTTCGCGCGCGGCCCTCTGGGCGTGCTGCACCCATCACAGCCGAACCTGGCCGCGCTGCACATGCACCTCTACGATCCGGTGGGTTTCGGCCCCCGCTCCTTCAACGCGTCCTGAGCGGCCTGCTCTATCGCCCGTAGCTCAGGCTGCCGTGGATCTGGCTGTGGCGATCGGGCAGCACCTCGATGATGGTGTGACCCGGGCGCAGGGCCATGGGCTTGCCCGACGGGGTGGTGAACCGGTACGGCTGCCTCAGGACACTGCGGTGCCACATCCCCCGGATCACCCTGCCGTTGCGGAAGAGGTAGGCGCGGCCCGAGCCGAAGGGGTGCAGCAGTATCGGAGCGCCGTGGCCGAGGACGTCGACGTCGGTACGCGACAGCCCGATCCTGCACCTCAGCACCAGCACGTTGGCGAAGCTCAGCTGCCGTCCGCCGGGCGAGGTGAACGGGGTCGTGCCCTCGTAGCGGTAGTAGCGACCGTGGCGGTAACGGTAGCCGACGACGGTGGCTCCTTCGAAGTCGACGCGGATCCGGCGCGCCGCCGGAGCGCGGGGCGCCTTGCGGGCGAAGCGCAGGACGCCGGCGGGCGGAGGGGCGTGGAAGCGGCGTTCGCCGACGCGTCTTAGCGCCGCCGTATCGGCGTAGAGCGTGTGCTCGTAGGACAGTCCCGGCCTGGGTATGCGGCGCATCGCGCTGCCCGCCAGGATCTCGCCGGGCCGCCGCACCGTGCCGGTGATGCTCACGATCCCGCCCTTACGCAGCGCGGCGATGTCCTCGGCGTCGCCACCGGCGTCCCCCTCCAGGCGGGTGATGGGGCGGACGAGGTAAGGATCGATCGGCCTGGCACTGCGCACCGGCCCGGCCTTCGCGGCATCGGAGCATCCGTAGATCGCAACGAAACGCGTGAGCCCGCCCTCCACGGGTTCTTCGAAGACGAGGTCCGCCCGGCCCAGTCCCGAGTCCGGGTAGGCACCCGGGTAGTTCTCGATCTTGAGGGCCACCGCGGGCCTGTGCAGGTTACCGGGACGAGAGGGCCGGAGGCCGGTCAGCGGGCAGGTGTGGGGACTACGGCGGGCTCGAGACGCAGGGTTGGCGCTCGCCCGGGCGGGAGGGCCCGCGCCGCGTATCAGGTAGATGCTCGCCGCGACCGCCGCGGCGACGATCACGGCCACGCCTCCGAGCAGCAGCGGCGGGGGAGGCCGGAGCCGGCGCAAGACGCCCACGCCCTCGGTACCGGTGACGCGCACCCCGTGGTTCCCGGGACGCGTCACGATCCGGCGGTTAGCCTCGTCTACCGGACGATGACGCAGGAAGCCGCCGCCCGGACGAACCGGGCCTCCCGGGACGACACTCACACCGAGCTTCGGCCGCTGCTCTTCTCGATCGCCTACCGGATGCTCGGCAGCGCCAGCGACGCCGAGGACGTGGTCCAGGAGGCTTATCTGCGCTACCACCGCGCCGTGGAGCGCGGCGAGGTGGTCGAGTCCCCCCGGGCGTACCTCTCCGCCGTGGTCACCAGGGCGGCGATCGATCACCTGCGCTCCGCACGCGTGCGGCGAGAGAGCTACGTGGGACAGTGGCTGCCCGAGCCCCTGCTGGTCGACGACGATCCTGCCGGGCGGTGGGCCGAAACCGCCGACTCGCTGTCCATGGCCTTCCTCGTGTTGCTGGAACGGCTGTCGCCGGTCGAGCGAGCAGTCTTCCTGCTACGCGAGGTGTTCGGATACGACCACGCGGCGATCGCCCCGATCGTGGGCAAGAGCGAGGTCAACGTGCGGCAGATCGCCAGCCGAGCGCGCCGCCACGTGGCCGCCGGCCGGCCTCGTTTCGAGGCCGACCGGCGCCGTCGCGATGAGCTGGCACAGCGCTTCTTCGCCGCGGTCGCCGAGGGGGACACCGACGAGCTGGTGTCCCTGCTGGCCGCCGATGCCGTGCTGTGGGGGGACGGCGGCGGCAAGGCTCCCGCCGCGGCCCGTCCGGTGGTCGGGCGCGACCGGGTGGCCCGCTTCCTCGCCGGACTGGGCCGCCAGGCGCGGCGCCAGGGTCTGCGGATCGCGCCCGTACCGGTCAACGGGCAGCCCGGGGTGATCGCGCACGACCCCGCAGGGGCGGTCGTCGCGGTGATGACGATCGACGTTGCCGACGGCGAGGTGCAGGCCGTGCGCTCGGTGGCCAACCCGGACAAGCTGCGGCACCTGGGGCCGGTGCGAGACGCAGCGGGTGCGCAGCGCGGGCCCGGCTCGAGCCGCTAGGCACTGCCCGGATCTACGGGGGCCGGCGCGGGGCGCAAGGGGCAAGCGCCGCTCACTGCGGTGGGCATAGGGTGGAGGTGCCGATGACCAGGCCGACCCAGCGTCAGCTTGCCGCCCTCGTCGAGTCGGGGATGATCCTCGCCTCGGACCTTCAGCTCGACTCGCTGCTCCAGCGGGTGGCCGACCTCGCGTGCGAGATCGTCGGGGCGCGTTACGCCGCGGTGGGCGTGCTGGACGACGACGGCAACCTCGCTCGCTTCGTCTACTCGGGGATCGATAGCGATGCCGCCGCCAGGATCGGGCATCTGCCCACGGGCCGCGGGGTGCTTGGGGTCGTGATAGAGGAGGGAGCGCCCCTCAGGCTCGCGGATATCTCGCAGCATCCCCGAGCGGTAGGTTTCCCTGCTCACCATCCGCAGATGCGTTCCTTCCTCGGCGTGCCGATCACCATCAAGGGACGGACCTTCGGACGTCTCTACATGACCGAGAAGCAGGATGCCCCCGGCTTCTCCAAGGACGACGAACGCATGGCGTGCACCCTCGCCGCACAGGCGGGGCTGGCGATCGAGAACGCTCGCCTGATCGAGGAAGCTCGACGGCGGGGCGAGGAGCTGGCACGCCGGGTGGAGGAGCTCGGATCGGTGTACCAGACCGGATCGTTGCTCACCTCTGCAGGCTCGCTGGACGAGACGCTGGCGGCCGTGGTCGAAGCGGCCCGGCGGATCACCGGCACCCGCTTCGCCACGCTCATGCTGCTCGACCATCCCACCGGTGAGCTGGAGCTGCGCATCGCCTCCGGAAAGGGCGGTGAGAATGCCTCTCTGATCGGCAAGCGGTTCGCGCCCGGGACATCGAAGGCTCACGCGGTCCTCGCCCGGCATTGCGGCGAGGTCGTAGCGGACATCGCCGCGGACCCGGAGATACACCGTGATGTCGTCCGTCTGCTCGGCCGTCCTCGGAGCGGGATCTTCGTGCCGCTATTCGTGGGGGGTCGGGATATCGGCGCCCTGGCTTGCTACGACCCCGAGGACGGGCGCCCTCCCACCGAGACGGATCTCCTTCCTCTGCAGGTGCTGGGAGCGATGGCGGCCGTGGCGGTCGAGAACGACCGGCTCAACCGGGCGCTGCGCGACATGACGCTGCTCGAAGAGAGGGAGCGGATCGCCAGAGACCTCCACGACGGGGTGATCCAGTCGATCTACGCGATCGGTCTGTCCCTGCAAGGGGCCCTCGTCAAACTCGGAGACCGGGAGCCGGAACTGAAGCGCGTGATCGAACGGGCGATCTCTGGTCTCGATCACGTCGTTCGCGACGTCCGCAACTACATCTTCTCGCTCGAGCCGATGGTGGCATCCGGACGCGATCTGAGGCAGGCGCTGCTCGAGCTGGCGCGCGAGCACGAGGCCGATACCCTGGCTCACGTCGTCATCTCGGTATCACCGGACGTATCCCGCCTCACATCGCATCGCTCGGTACATGTGCTGCACGTCGTTCGGGAGATCCTGTCCAACACCGCCCGCCACGGCCACGCCCAGATGGTGTCGATCGACGTGTGCATCCAGGGTGACGAGCTCGTGCTGACGATCGAGGATGACGGGGTCGGTTTCGACCCCGACGCCGTGGAACCCGGCCACGGCCTCTACAACATCCGTCGCCGTGCGCTGGAGCTGAGAGGGACGCTCGACATCTCCTCCCGTCCACAGGGAGGTATGGCTCACGTCCTGCGTGTGCCGCTCACTTCACAGAGGGAGGTAGGGCGTGTCTGAACGCGCACGGGTGATGCTCGTCGACGACCACGAGGTCGTGCGCGAGGGTCTCAAGGCGCTGCTCGAAGCAGAAGGCGACATCGAGGTCGTGGCCGAGGCCTCCACGGGCCCCCAGGCGGTGTCGATGGCCAAGACCTACCGGCCGCAGGTCGTGGTCATGGACGTGCGCATGCCGGGTGGATCAGGCATCGAGGCGTGCCGGGATATCCGCGCCTTCGACGACGGCATCCAGGTCATCATGCTCACGTCCTACTCGGACGATGAGGCGCTGTTCGACTCAATCATGGCGGGGGCCGCCGGCTTCGTGCTGAAGCAGATCAGGGGACGAGACTTGGTCGACGCGGTGCACAGGGTGGCTGCCGGCGAGTCGTTGCTCGATCCCAAGGTGACAAAACGCGTGCTCGAGCGGCTGCGCAAGGCGAGGGTCGACGACCGCGATCCCAAGCTGGCCCGGCTCTCTCCCCAGGAGGAACGGATCCTCGACATGATCGGCGAGGGCATGACCAATCGCCAGATCGCCGAACGCGTCCACCTTTCGGACAAGACGATCAAGAACTACGTGTCGGGGATCCTGCAGAAGCTCGAGGTGTCGCGCCGGGCCGAGGCTGCCGCCTACGTGGCTCGTGTGCGGGCGAGCGAGCAGGCGCGCCACGAGGATCCTGGAATCTGATCGGTCGCGCCCCCCGGCCTGCTGGGGCGTGACCAACGGGCCCACGGGAGCGGGCCGTCCGGCCCTAGGGACGGGGCGGCGTCCGGCCGACCCTGGACGGCAACGGGGTGCCGGTAGGTCGCCCCGCACGACCGGCACGATCAGGAGGGACGATCTTGACGACGAGGTGGCATGGCAGCCGGATGCCGCAGGGCGCCCGGCGGGCGCTGATCCTGGCGACGCTCGCGTTCATGGTCAACTTCTGGGCCTGGAACCTGCTCGCCCCCCTGGCTACCACGTACAAGGAGTTGCTGGGGCTCGGTCCGGTCGAGGTATCGGTCCTGGTTGCGGTTCCGGTGATCGTGGGTTCCCTGGGGCGCATCCCGCTCGGCTCTCTCACGGATCGCTTCGGCGGACGGTTTGTCTTCGCGCTGCTCAGCTTCGCCCTCATCGTTCCGATCGCCTTTCTCGCAACCGCCGGCTCCTACCCCGCACTGCTGGCAGGCGGCTTCGTGCTCGGGCTCGGAGGTGCTTCGTTCGCCGTCGGGGTCCCCTTCGTCAGCGCGTGGTTCCCTCCGGAGCGCCGCGGGCTCGCTCTGGGCATCTACGGACTGGGCAACATCGGCACGTCGATATCGGGTTTCGTGTCGCCGCGCGTCGTCGACGCGGCCGGCCGGGAGTGGGCTTTCCTCATCGTCGTCGCGCCCCTGGCGCTGATGGGCCTGCTATTCCTCACGGTGGCGCGCGATGCACCGGGATGGAAACCGGCCACGGAGCCGTTTCTGCAACGTTGGGTCGCTGCGCTGGGCCTGCCGCTGGTGCGCCGGCTCGCGCTCCTGTACGCCATAACCTTCGGCGGCTTCGTCGCCTTCGGCGTCTATCTGCCGACGTACCTCGTGTCCGGTTACGATCTGTCGGTGGCCGACGCCGCGCTCCGGGCGGCGGGTTTCGTCATGCTGGCCACCCTCGCGCGCCCGCTCGGCGGGTGGCTCGCCGATCGGTACGATCCGATCAAGATCCTCGCCCCGGCCCTCGCCGGGGTCACGGTGGGGGCGACGGCGATCGCTCTGCAGCCGTCGCTGGCCGTGGTGACGGTTCCCTTCCTGGGCGTTGCGGTCTTCCTCGGGCTGGGCAACGGGGCGGTCTTCGCGCTGCTCGGGCGGCGGATCCCGCCCACGCAGGTCGGCAGTGCCACGGGGTTGGTGGGCTGTGCCGGTGGTCTCGGCGGCTTCTTTCCTCCGATCGTGATGGGGCTCGTCTACCAGGCAACGGGCTCGTACTCGATCGGGTTGGGACTGCTGGCGATCGTTGCTCTGGCCGCCGCCGCTTTTACGTGGCGGGGGCGCGACGTGCCCCAGGAAGCCTCTTCCGAGCCGTCTGCTCCCACGGACCAGCCCGTCGGCCACGCGGTGTGAGCGGACCGGTCCGGGGCGAGCCCGGCCGCGCCTCACCGCCGCGGCGGGGGTCCGATCCGGACGCCGGGTGCCGCACCGTGGATCGTGAGGTAGCGGACCCCTCGAGGGCCGGCCGTGAGACTGCGCTCGCTCCCCTTGGGGACGAGCAGCAGCACACCCTCATCGAGCTGCTCCTCGACGCCGTCGATCGCCACGGTCGCTTCGCCGCTGATGCCGATCATGACGACGTCGCGCTCCTCGTTGATGTGGGGCGCGACGCTGTCGCCGGGCGGCCGGTCGATCAGGTTGACGTCCAGCTGAGCTGTGGCGACGGTCCACACGGGGCCTGTACCCCTGCCGGAGCGCAGGCCGACGGCACGCTCGCCGAGGACCAAGCCCGCGCCGTGGTGGGGCCGGGGCAGGTGCTCGAGCCGGTCGGCAGCGATCTCCTCGAGCAGCGGGAACAGGGCGCGCTCTTCGAATCGGACGTGCTCCTGGAGCAGGCTCCCGGCGGTATCGGCTACCTCCGGGGTGGGGGCGTGCCGGAGCGCGGCGGCGAGGCGGTGCAAAGCGGCATGCTCGCCGAGGGCCCTGAGAAGGTACTCCCGCTGGGTGCGGTCGTCGGGATCCAGCAGGGGGAACAGCTGCTCCTCCTCGTAACGCATGTGCGCCATGGTCTCGCGTGCGAAGAGGGCGAGGAAGGCTGTGGCGGCCCGATCGAGATCGCTTCCAGACGCGGCGGCGCGTAGGTTACGGGCCGCTGCCAGCGCATGATGGTGGTCGTGTGTCAGGGGGATCAGACTGTCGTGTCGGCGCGCCATCGGGCTCCTATCAGTGCTCGGCTGCGATGCTTCGCCAGCAGGTTACGACCACATCGGTGCGGGGAGGACGGCTGCCGTACCGAGAGTAAATGCGCATGTGTTATGACATCGCTGTGGTCGCGTGGCGCTCGGACGCACGAGCGGCCTCTGTGCGAGGGATGCGGTTCCGGTGACTCCGGACCGTAGGGGCCCCGCGGCGACTCCCGGGCTGGACGGTGAAGTCACCGAAGCGCTGTTGCGCCTAGGGCGCCACCTGCGTCGCGGCGAGACGTCGGCCGATCTGCGCACCATTATCGAGGTCGGGGGCCGCGAGGCCGACGCCTTCTACAGGGACCGGTGGTCGCACGACAAGGTCGTGCGCTCCACGCACGGGGTGAACTGCACCGGCTCCTGCTCGTGGAAGGTGTACGTCAAGGACGACATCATCACGTGGGAAGCCCAGCAGACGGACTATCCATCGGTGGGCCCCGATCGCCCGGAGTACGAGCCGAGGGGGTGTCCGCGCGGGGCTGCCTTTTCCTGGTACACGTATTCACCTACCCGGGTGCGCTATCCGTACGTGCGCGGGGTTTTGCTGCAGATGTTCCGCACGGCCAAGCGGGAGGCCGGAGGCGATCCCGTCGAAGCGTGGAGTCTGGTAGCCGACAACCCCAAACGCCGGGCCGCGTACGTGTCGGCGCGCGGCAAGGGCGGGTTCGTGAGGGCGTCGTGGCGTGAGGCGATCGAGATCGCCGCGGCGGCCCACGTGCACACGATCCGGCGGTGGGGGCCGGATCGGATCGCCGGCTTCTCCCCGATCCCGGCGATGTCGATGGTGAGTCACGCGGTGGGAGCGCGTTTCATATCGCTGATCGGCGGTGTCATGCTGTCGTTCTACGACTGGTTCGCCGATCTGCCAGTGGCCTCGCCGCAGGTGTTCGGCGATCAGACCGACGTCCCTGAAAGTGCGGACTGGTGGGACGCCGGCTACCTCATCATGTGGGGAGCGAACCTTCCCGTGACGCGCACGCCGGATGCGCACTGGATGGCCGAGGCGCGCTACCGGGGGCAGAAGGTGATCGCGGTGTCTCCGGACTACGCCGACAACGTGAAGTTCGCGGACGAGTGGTTGCACGCGCAGCCGGGCACCGACGGCGCGCTGGCGATGGCCATGGGGCACGTGATCCTCAACGAGTTCTTCGTACAGCGCGAGACGCCCTACTTCACCGGATACGTGAAGCGGTACACCGATCTTCCGTTCCTGATCAAACTCGACGAGCGGGACGGCTACTTCGTCCCACGCAAGTTCCTGACCGCAGCGGATCTGGGTTCCGAAAGCGAGGGTGCCGCCTTCAAGACAGTTCTGCTCGACGCTGCCACGGACGAGCCTTTCGTTCCCAACGGCTCGCTCGGGTTCCGTTTCGGACAGCAGGGGGAGGGCCGGTGGAACCTCGATCTCGAGGGTCGCGATCCCTTGCTCACCCTGGCCGGAGGCGGGGCCGAGGCGGTGCCCGTCCGCCTCGTGCGCTTCGACACGCCGGACGGCACCGGACGGGTTCTACGCCGAGGCGTGCCGGCGCGACAGGTCGCGGGGCATCTCGTCACAACAGTGTTCGATCTCCTCCTTGCGAACTACGGCGTACGTCGTGAGGGTCTCCCGGGAGATTGGCCCTCGGGGTATGACGATCCCAACCATCCCTACACCCCCGCATGGCAGGAAGCGATCACGTCGGTCCCGGCGGCGGCCGCGGCTCGGATAGCGCGCGAGTTCGCCGATAACGCAGCCCGGACGCGCGGACGTTCCATGATCGTGATGGGGGCGGGCACCAATCACTGGTTCCACTCCGATCTGATATATCGTTCGTTTCTCGCCTTGCTCACGCTGACCGGGTGTCAGGGTGTCAACGGGGGCGGTTGGGCGCATTACGTCGGTCAGGAGAAGGTCCGCCCGCTGACCGGGTGGACGCAGTTGGCGTTCGGGCTCGATTGGTCGCGCCCTCCGCGTCAGATGGTGAGCACGCCGTTCTTCTATCTCGCTACCGATCAGTGGCGTTACGACGCTCTGGATCCGGGGATCCTGGCCGCGCCCGGTGAGGCCGAACGGCTGGACGCTTCGAGCACGGCGGATCTGATCGCCCGTTCGGCTCGGATGGGGTGGATGCCCTCGTACCCCACCTTCGACCGCAATCCGATCGAGCTCGTCGAAGAGGCCGAGGCGCGGGACGAAGACCCGATCGCCTACACGGTCGGCGCGCTGCGTGACGGCAAGCTGAGGTTCGCATGCGAGGACCCCGATGCCCCGGAAAATTGGCCGCGGGTGTTGACGGTATGGCGTTCGAACCTCCTGGGCTCATCGGGCAAGGGCAACGAGTATTTCTTGCGGCATCTGATCGGAGGTGACTCCGCGATACGTGACGAGGAGGTGCCCGCCGATCGTCGGCCTCGCGAGGTGACTTGGCGCGAGCCGGCCCCGATAGGCAAGCTCGATCTGCTCTTGAGTCTGGACTTCAGGATGACGAGCACCACGCTGTTCTCCGACGTCATCCTACCGGCCGCGACCTGGTACGAAAAGCACGACCTCTCGAGCACCGATATGCACCCCTTCGTGCACGCGTTCAGTCCGGCGATCCCGCCCCCGTGGCAGACGCGTACCGACTTCGACTGGTTCCAGCTGCTGGCGCGTGCGTTCAGCGACATGGCCCGGGTTCACCTGGGCAAGCGCAGAGACCTGGTGGCCGGTGCCCTGATGCACGATAGCCCCGACGAGCTCTCGGTGCCGGGCGGCGCCGCCCGCGACTGGAAGAGAGGACAATGCGAACCGATCCCCGGGGTTACGATGCCGCGGCTCACCGTAGTGGAGCGCGACTACGAAACCGTTGCCGAGCGTATGACCGCCCTGGGCCCCCTACTCGACCGGCTGGGAGCGACGACGAAGGGTACGACCTTCGATCTCACCGCCGCGGTAACGCAACTGAAGATGAAGAACGGCGTGATCCGAGGGGGTGCCGGCGACGGGCGACCCTCTTTGCTAGAAGACGTCCATGCCTGCGAGGCAATCCTTGCTTTGTCGGGTACTACCAACGGATCGTTGGCGGTGCAGGGCTTCCGCGACCTCGAGCGCCGGACCGGCATGCGCCTCGCCGATCTCGCGGAGGAGCGGGAAGGGGACCACATCACCTTCGCTGACACACAGGCACGTCCTATGCCTGTGCTGACGTCTCCCGAATGGTCCGGTTCGGAGAGTGGGGGGCGCCGCTATTCCCCCTTCGTGATAAACGTCGAACGCCTGAAGCCGTGGCACACCCTCACCGGGCGCCAGCATCATTATCTCGATCACGATTGGATGGCTGCCTTCGGCGAGCAGATGCCGGTGTTCAGGCCGCCGCTCAACATGAGCCTGCTGTTCGGCGAGCCGCAGCTCGGCTCGGTGACGGAGCTCGGTGTCACCCTCCGTTACCTCACGCCTCACTCGAAGTGGTCGATCCACTCCGAGTACCAGGACAACCTTCTGATGCTGACCCTATCGCGTGGAGGACCCACGATCTGGATCAGCCCCGCCGATGCGGCCAAGGCGGGGATAGCCGACAACGACTGGATAGAAGCCGTGAATCGCAACGGGGTGGTCGTGGCCCGGGCGATCGTATCGCACCGCATGCCCCAAGGTACCGCCTACATGTATCACGTGCAGGAGCGGGTGGTCGATGTCCCGGTGGCCGAGACCTCCAGGAAACGAGGTGGTATCCACAACTCCCTGACCCGTCTGGCAATCAAGCCCACGCACCTGATAGGCGGCTACGCTCAATTGAGCTTTGCTTTCAACTACCTCGGCCCAACAGGCAACCAGCGTGACGAAGTGACCATCATCAGACGGCGGTCCCAGGAGGTCACGTACTGATGCAGGTGATGGCACAAGTGGCCATGGTGATGAACCTAGACAAGTGCATCGGGTGTCACACCTGCTCGGTGACCTGCAAGCAGGCATGGACGAACCGCACTGGGGTCGAGTACGTCTGGTTCAACAACGTCGAGACCCGCCCGGGCCAGGGATATCCCCGTCGCTACGAGGACCAGGAGCGGTGGCGGGGGGGCTGGGAGCTCGGCCGGCGAGGACGGCTCCGTCTCAAGGCCGGAGGCCGGGTGCGCAAGCTGCTCACGATTTTCTCAAATCCATTGATGCCGAACATCTCCGACTACTACGAGCCCTGGACCTACGACTACGAGAACCTGATGACCGCGGGGCCGCAGCAGACGACGCCGGTAGCGCGGCCGAGGTCCCTGCTTTCCGGCAAGGACATCCGGATCTCGTGGAGCTCGAACTGGGACGACAGCCTCGGCGGAGGGCCCGAACTCACGAGGCAGGATCCGGTGCTGGAGCGCGTGAGCGAGGAGGTCCGGCTCGAGTTCGAGAAGGCATTCATGTTCTACCTTCCGCGCATCTGCGAACACTGCCTCAACCCGAGCTGCGCGGCCTCCTGCCCGTCGGGGGCGATCTACAAGCGCACCGAAGATGGCATCGTTCTCGTGGACCAGGATCGCTGTCGCGGCTGGCGGATGTGCGTGACCGGTTGTCCCTACAAGAAGGTTTACTTCAACCACCGGACCGGTAAGGCGGAGAAGTGCATGTTCTGCTACCCGCGCGTAGAGGTGGGGATGCCGACCGTCTGTGCCGAGACATGCGTTGGACGCCTGCGCTACATCGGCGTCGTGCTGTACGACCCGGAAAGGGTGCTCGGGGCGGCCTCGACGCCCGATCCGAAGGATCTGTATCGGGCGCAGCGGGAGGTGTTCCTCGATCCCTATGATCCCGAGGTACAGGGCGCGGCCGAGCGCGCAGGGATCCCGCCCGACTGGATAGAAGCGGCGCAGGCATCGCCGGTGTGGTCGTTGATCCAGCGCTTCGAGGTTGCGCTACCGTTGCATCCCGAGTACCGCACCCTGCCGATGGTGTGGTACGTCCCTCCGCTGTCGCCGGTCGTGGACGTGCTCAGGGACACCGGACACGACGCCGAGGATGCGGGCAACCTCTTCGGGGCGATCGACGCGCTGCGTATACCGATCGGTTATCTCGCGGAGCTGTTCACGGCAGGGGACCCCGGCCCGGTGCGCGGTGCGTTGCAGCGCCTGGCGGCGATGCGCTCGTACATGCGAGCCGTCAACCTCGGCGATCCACCCGACCCGTCGATCCCTGCGGCGGTGGGGATGGACGAGCGGGACGTGCAGGACATGTACCGACTCCTGGCGTTGGCGAAGTACGACGAACGCTACGTGATCCCGGCTGCGCACGCCGAGGCCGGCGAGCGGCTTGACGAGCTCGCCTGCACGCTCGACTACGAAGGCGGACCCGGTATGGGAGGGTGGGGTCCCTTCGGAGAGGGCTCCGGAGGTGTGACGCCGGTGGCGGTTGAGACCTTCCACGCGCTCAAGGATCGGCAGCGCACGGGGGCCTTCGTCGATCCTGCCGACGGACGGCGGCGGGTCAACCTGCTCAACTGGGACGGCCGGGGTGAGGCGGGGGAACTCTTGCCACAGGACGGGGATGCCGAAGGATGAGGAACCCGATGAAACGACGGGTCCGGGTGTCTCCCACCGAACAGCAGTTGGTGACCGGCTTCCAGGTTGCATCCCTGTTGCTCGGTTATCCGGATGGAGAGCTGTTGCGACGGTTACCGCTGCTGCGCCGTGGAGCCGGCACCCTGCCCGAGGTTGCAGCGCGACCGTTGTTGCGCTTCATCGATCACCTGGAAGAGAGCGACCTCGAGCGCGTCACCGTCGAACATGTCGAGACCTTCGACCTCGAGCGGCACTGTTGCCCCTACCTCACGTACTACTCCCATGGGGACACGCGCAGGCGAGGCATGGCGATCCTGGCGTTCGTCCATGCTTACCGTTCAGCAGGTTGGGAGGTGGGCGGTGATGAGCTGGCGGATCACCTCGCCGTTGTCCTGGAGTTCTGTGCACGGGGAGACCTCCGCACCGGTCTACGGCTCCTCACCAGGCACCGCGCCGCGATAGAGCTGCTGCGTGCCGGGCTCGAGGAGAGGCGTTCTCCCTACGTCGACGTTCTGGACGGCGTGCGCGCGTTGCTGCCCGAGCCGGCACCGGCCGACCTCGAAGCGGCCCTAGAACTTGCCCGCACGGGCCCTCCCGCCGAGGAGGTTGGACTAGAGCCCTCCGCTCCTCCCGACTACATGGGGGGCGCACGGCGGTGAAGACCTTCCTGTGGGTGATCGTCCCGTACGTGTCCATCGTGATCTTCGTCGGCGGCCACGTCTGGCGCTACCGCTACGACAAATTCGGGTGGACGACGCGGTCGTCGCAGCTCTACGAGAGCCGCTTGCTGAGGCTCGGCAGCCCGCTGTTCCATTACGGGATCCTGTTCGCGTTGGTGGGCCACGTCATCGGGATACTCGTGCCCCAGAGGGCCACCGAGGCCGCCGGCATCGGCGATCCGATCTACCACGTGCTGGCGATCTCGCTCGGGGGGGTCTCGGGATTCATGACGCTGTCGGGTCTGGCGATCCTCGTCTATCGCAGACGCACGGTCGGGCCCGTCTTTTCCGCCACCACCGTCAACGACAAAGTGATGTACGTCTTGCTCGCGGGGGCCATAGTCCTGGGGTTGTTGGCGACCGTCTTCGGCAACGCCCTGGCCGGTGGTTACGACTACCGGGAGAGCGTGTCCCCCTGGTTCCGTTCGATCTTCTACCTTCACCCGCGGGCCGACCTCATGGCGCATGCCCCTCTCGTGTTCCAGGCGCACGCGATCAGCGCCTGGGTGCTGTACGCCGCGTGGCCGTTCACCCGGCTGGTGCACCTGTTCAGCGCGCCTATCGGGTACCTCTACCGCCCTTACATCATCTACCGCAGCCGCCCCCAGGGCCTGGGCGCTCGCCCGATCCCCCGGGGGTGGGAGCGGGCCGATATCCGGCCTCGCCGGCAAGGGTGAGTCGCATCGGGCGGCGGGTCCCCGAGGTGCGGTCGCAGGCCTGCGAGACCCGATCGGGCCACCTGTAGCACCCCGAAGCCTCGCCG
>CADDZG010000003.1 GCA_902812355.1 Actinomycetota bacterium
GAGCTTGGGCACGGACCGGATCCTGTTCGGCACGCCGTGGCCGCTGGCCTTGCTCGGCCCCCGCCTGGCGCGCCGCGGCCTGCGCTACGCGGTCATAGGCCACGGGGCCGAGATGCTCGTTCCCGGAGCGATGCCCGGCATCGGCCGGCGCCTCGCCGCCGCGCTCGCCGGCGCCGACCTGCTCCTGCCGGTGAGCGCCTACACGCGCGGCCGCATCGCCGCGCTCCTCGATCGCTTCGACCTGTCGCATCCCCCGATGGAGCTGCTGCGGGCGCGCATCGATGTCGACCGCTTCCATCCGGACGCGGCCGACGACGAGCTGCGGCGGCGCCTGGGGCTCTCCTCCGGGCCCACCGTCCTCGCCTTCGGTCGCCTGGTGCGGCGCAAGGGAGTCCACCGTCTGATCGACGTCCTGCCCGAGCTCGTCCGCCGGGTGCCGGGCACCCGGCTGGTGATCGGCGGCACCGGCCCCGAGGAGACCCGTCTGCGGCGCCGGGCGCGCGGTCTCCCGGTGCGCTTCCTCGGCAGGGTCGCTGCCGCCGACGCTCCCGGCGTCTATGCCGCCGCCACCGTCTTCGCCCTACCGGTGTGCGATCGCTGGTTCGGGCTCGAGGTCGAAGGACTCGGAGTCGTGCTGCTCGAGGCGTCGGCGGCCGGCACCCCTTGCGTGACCGGTCGCTCGGGCGGGACGCCGGAGGCGGTGGTGGACGGCGAGACCGGCTACGTGGTCGACGCCACCGACCCCGAGGCGCTGCTCGAGGCGCTCGCCCGGCTGCTCGAGGACCCCGAGCGCGCCGCCCGCATGGGTAAGAAGGCACGTGAACACGTCGTGCGCAGCTTCGGCCGCGGCGCCCTGCCCCCGGCCCTCATGGACTGGCTCGGTCGCTGAAGTCGAAGATCGGCCGCGGGTAGCGGCCGGAGATCAGGATGGTGAAGAAGGCGACCACCGTCATCACGAGATCGGCGAGCAACAGGAAGCACAGGACGAGGAAATGGGGGATCACCAAGAGCCACTTCACGAGCCTAGGGTTGGCGCGACAGTCCCGGTTGGAGCTCGGCCTCCACGCGACGTGGGTACACGTACTGCGTGGCCGTCCTTCTCACACCCCACGGCCGATGGCATCGTCGTCTCCAGGTGCGATCGCTCGAGGAGCCGCGGGTAGGGGAACCGGCTCTTCGTCTCGGAGGCCGTGTGATCCCGGAGCGCACCGTTGCGCATGAGCCTCCCGGCCGCCGGCCCGCCCCGGCCCCGGCGACGTGTGGCCGAGCGCAAACAACAGCCGCCGCGCCGCTCGTCCCCTCACGTCACGCCACGGGCCATGACGTAAACAGTTCCGGCCCTCGCTTGTAGAGCTCGCCGACGATGATGGCCCGCTGGATCTCGGACGTGCCTTCCCAGATGCGATCCACGCGCAGCTCGCGCCACAGCCTCTCGACCGGTTGCTCGCGCATGTACCCGCGACCCCCGTGTATCTGGACCGCCCTGTCGATCACTCGGCCGGCGGTCTCGGAGCATACGAGTTTCACCACCGCGGCCATGTGATGGACGGCGCTCCGGCTCGCCTCGCCGCGAGCTGCCTCCCACGCGACCCGATAGAGGAGGGACTTGGCCGCCATGATCTCGGCGGCCATGTCGGCCAGCATGAAGCCGACCCCCTGGTGCTCGAGGATGCGCTTGCCGAAAGCCTTGCGCATCCCGGCGAAGCGGGCGGATAGCTCCAGCGCACGGATCGCGGCCCCGACCGTGCGCGCGCCGATCATCAGCCTCTCCTCCACGAACCACTGTTTGGTCAATTCGTAGCCCTCGCCGATCTCGCCCAGGACCTGTTCCTTCGACACCCATACCTCGTTCAGTGCGATCCTCGGGTGTTCGAACACGAACGTGTGCATGTAACGTGGAGTAGCCAGGACCGAGACACCGGGTGTATCCATGTCCACGATGAACACGGTGGCTCGGGCAGGATCGCCGTCGACATGAGCGTGGACGAGCATGAAGTCGGCAACGTCGCCTGCCGTGACGTGCCACTTCTCTCCGTTGATCACGTAGCCGTCACCGTCCGCGGTGGCGGTGGTCGCCACCATCCGGGGGTCTGAACCTGCGTCCGCCTCGGTGATCGCGTAGCAGTCCCGCCTCTCACCTCGACATGCCGGCCGCAGATAGATGTCCCTCTGAGCCGGGGTGCAGCGGCTCAGAGGAAGCGCGGGCCTCCATACCACGTCCCACAACGCCCCGGTCGCCTTGCCCATCTGCTCCTGCACGAGGACCTGCTGGAAGAGATCGAAGCCCTGGCCTCCATCCTCGACCGCGTGGTTGATCGCGTTGAAGCCATGGGCGATCGTGGCGCTTCTGATCTTCGTCAAGCTCTCATCCGAGAGGCCACCGTTGTCCTCGCACTCTTGTTCGTACGGCAGGAGATACCGCTCGGTGAAAACACGCGCCCTTGCGGCGAGGTCGCGATCCGGGCCCGACAACCCCATGCTCACGGTCATCGCTCCCGGCCGATCGCAAACGCGTCCACCGCGACGCAGCCTTCCCGCGTAACCATCACCGGGTTGACGTCGAGCGCAACCACGTGCGGGGCGAGGTCGACGGCCAGGTGCGAGAAGCGAGACAGTGCGAGCGCCACGTCCTCGAGCCGCGGGGGCCGGACGCGCCGACACAGCGCACGCACGACCCTGAGCCGACCCACGACCTCGCCGGCGCGTTCGGGGTCGATCGGCGGCTTGACGAAAGCCCGGTCGCCAAGCCCTTCGATCAGGATGCCGCCGGCACCGACCATGACGACGGGGCCGAAGGAAGCGTCGACGACCAGGCCGAACGCGAGCTCGAGCAGCCCGCTCACCATGGGTTGGATCAGGACCCGGGGGCCCAGCCGGGCGGCGATGTCCTCATAGCTGCGGAGCAGCGACCTCCGATCACCTAAACCGAGGTACACACCTCCGGCATCCGTCTTGTGGGGCGAACCCTGTTCCGCCTTCAGCGCGACCGGGAAGCCCACCCGGGCCGCGGCCTCGAGCACCGCGCCTGCGTCGTCGGCTACCAAGCTGTCCACCACCGGGATCCCGTAGGCGCGCAGCAACTCGAGAGCCTCGGCCTGACCTCTCGGGGCTCGAGCCGGGGGCCTTGCCGGAGGAGCCACGGCGGCAACCCATGGAACCGACCGACGGCGACGGATCTCCCGATCGCGGCGCTGCATCAAGTGGCGCAATGCCTGCAGCGCGGTGACCGTACCCTCGAGCACCGGCACCCCCGCGGCACGCAGCCGCGCGGCGCCGGCGGGATCGATCCCGCTGGTCAGGTTCGCGACCACCACTACCGGCTTCACCGCGCGCTCGTGAACGTCCAGGATGATGTCTATGTAAGCCATCGAAGGATCGTCTTCCGCCGTGAGATCCGCACAGAACACGAGCAGCGCGGTAGCGTCGTCGTCGAGCAGGATCTCCATCGCCTCGCGGAAGATCAGATCCGACGCGTTACCCGTACCCCATGCGTCCAGCGGGTTGTCGGGCTCTAGCCCGGGCTCGAGGACCCGCGCCAGACGCCTTTTGGTGTCATCGGATACCTCCGCCAGCGCTACGCCGACCTGCTCGGCAACATCTACGAACATCGCCCGTTCTCCTCCGGAATCGTGGATCGAGGCCACCGCCCCTCCACGCGGGCTCCTCTGCATGCACAACAGCTCGAGCGTGTCGGCCATCTCGTCCAGCGATCGCACGCGCGTGACCCCGTAGGCGTCGAACACGGCCTCCAGCGCACCGTCGTCCCCGGCTAGCGCCCCCGTATGTGCGGCGACCATCGCCCTGCTTCTTTCGACCGTACCGACCTTCAGAGCAACCACGGGAACACCGGCCTCCGCCGACGCCTCCAGAGCCGACTCGAAGCCTCTCGGGTCACGCACGGTCTCGATGAACAGCGCAACGATGCGGGTGCTGTCGAGACCCAACGCATGGTGCATGTAATCGGGCAGCCCTGTGACGAGCTCGGTTCCCACCGAAACGACGACGTTGAAACGGAGGCCTCGCCGGTTGTGCAGCATCGCAGAGAACACCGAACCCGAGTGACAGAACAGCGCGATGCCACCCGGGCGCAGGTCTGCAGGCTCATAGAAGCCGCACGCTCTAAGCCGGGCCTCGACGTTCACGAAACCCATGCAGTTGCAACCGCACAGCTCCATGCCTGCGGTCACGGCGATGCGGCGAAGCCTTTCGGCCAAGGGGGGATCACGATCATCGTCGAGGTGGCCGCTGGCGAATACCACCGCTGCACCACAGCCGAGTGCTGCGGCAGCTGCGAGTTGATCCTCGAGCACCGCATTCGGAACCCCGAGGAGGACGAGGTCCACCGGGCCCGGCAGCTCGGCGAGTGACGGCAGGCAGCGTCGTCCCAGCACCTCGTCGTAGCGGGGGTTGACCGGGTACACAGGCCCGTCGAACCCGCCGGCGCGCAGCTCGGTCATCATCCGGCGACCGAACGATCCGGAACGCTCGCTCGCCCCTACGACCGCCACCGACCGGGCCTCGAGCAGGCGGTGGAGGTCGCGCGGCCCGGAGACCCGGAAGTGGGATCCGGTGCTCGGCATCACCTTCCGAGGCCCGGGATGCGACGCAAGCGGCGGTCCCTGCGGATCTGACGGACGCAGTTGTAGGCAGGGATCCCACACACGCCGCCGCCGCCGTGCGTCGCCGAACTCGCCTGGTAGAGCCCCGCGATCGGGGAGCGATGATCGGCGTAGCCGGGCGCAGGCCGCATGTGGAACAGCTGCTGAGGCGACAGCTCCCCGTGGAAGATATTGCCACCGATCAGACCGAGTTCCTGCTCCAGGTCGTAAGGGCCGATGACCTGCCGGGCGATGATCGCCCCCTTGAGGTTGGGTGCGAGCTCGGTGTAGCCGTCGATCACGCGGTCGGCGTATCGCTCGAGCTCCTCGCGGTGCGGCTCCGCCGCCCACTCATGGGGGACCCACTGGGTGAACATGGAGAAGATATGTACGCCTTCGGGCGCGAGCGTCTTGTCCAGCACGGTGGGGATACAGCCGTCCACGAACGGCCGGGTTGCCGCCCGCCCACCCTTGGCGTCCTGGAAGGCTCGCTCGCAGTAGTCGGTCGAGAGACACAGCTCGATCGAACCGGTGTGATGCGGCCCGGCGTCGGTTCCCGGATCGGCGATGAAGTCCGGCAGTTCGGCCAGCGCAAGGTTGATCTTGACCACGCCGCTGCGGGTCTTGAACACCTCGATGTCGCGCACGAACTCGTCCGGCAACTCCTTTCGCTCTATCTGTTGCAGGAACGTGATCTTGGGATGGATCGTGGTGACGACGACAGGGGCGTACAGCTCGTCCCCGTTATCCAGTGCGACTCCGGTGACCCGTCCGTCCTTGACCAGCACCCGCGATACTCCCGCGCCCGTGCGGATCTCGGCTCCGTTCGCCTCCGCGGCCCTGCGGCACGCGTCGGCCACCGCTCCCATGCCTCCCTCCGGGAAGCCCCATGAGCCGAGGTGGCCATCGCCGACGTCTCCGATCGAATGATGCAGCATGACGTAAGCGGTCCCGGGCTCGTCGGGTCCCGCCCAGGTGCCGATCACACCGTTGATCGCCATGGCGGCCTTGACCTGCTCCGACTCGAACCAATCATCGAGGAGGTCCGTGACGCTCATCGTGAATAGCCGGGTGACATCGGCCACGCCGCGCTGACCGAGCTTGCGCAACTTCCATGCCAGCACCATCTGCTCGACGAGGTCTCCAGGCCTCATGCTGCCGACGTGCGGAGGCACAGAGGTGAGCAGGGGGCCGAGCACCGCGGCGACCCGTCCAAGCCATGCATCCCACTCCGGCATGGTCTCGGCATCCTTCTTCGAGAACCGGGCGATGCTGTCGTAGTTCGCCCTGGCGTCGTCGGGATGGATGCTCAGCGACGACCCATCGGGCCATGCCTGGTAGTACGGCCCCATCGGGAAGACCCTGTAGCCGTGTCGCTCGAGCTGGAGGTCGCGTTGGATGCGGGGCGGCATCAGGCTCATGACGTACGAGTACGTCGTGACTCGAATGTCCGGATGGTCGTCCCACGGGGCCGAGGTGTCGGCCGCCCCGCCGGTCTTGTGCCGCTTCTCGAGCACGAGCGTACGGGCGCCGTCCCCGGCGAGGTACGCACCCGCAATCAGGCCGTTGTGCCCCCCTCCGACGACGATGGCGTCGTACTCACCGACCATGACCCAGCCCCCATCCCGAGACAGCCTTGACTGGCCGTTCAGTTTATAGGGTCGGCGGCCCCCCCGCAAGGCCTGCGAGCTGCCCTGGCAGACGGCCGGGGACACGGGTATCATCTCACCGAGAGGCTGAATACCGGTTCAATCGCCGACCGGGGAAAGCGGGGGCTGCGATGGACGTCCATCCGCGTAGGGGGGGCCGGGCGATCACACGCCGGGCCTTTTTGAGGGGAGCGCTCGGCGCCGCGATCGCCGTGCCGACGGCCGGGGCACTGCTCGAGGCATGCGCGACGAGCTCGGAGTCGGCGGCCACGGTTCGAACGTCATTGCCGCTCGCTCGTCGGAACCACCCGGTGAGGTGGCCGATCTACAAGGACAACCCGCCGATCAAGAGCGGGCTGTCGCCCGAACGCAATGCCACACTCAAGATCTACAATTGGGCCGACTACATCTACAAGGCGGTCGTCAACGACTTTGCCGATCACTACAACTGCAAGGTCGAGATCTCCACCTTCAACAACACCGACGAAGCGCTGTCGAAGCTGAGATCAGGGGAACTCGATTTCGACGTCATGTTTCCGACGATCGACATCCTCGGCAAGATGGTCGTCTCCCAGCTCGTACAGCCACTGAACCACTCCTACATCCCGAACCTCACCAAGCATGTGTGGCCGGCATTCCAGGATCCCTTCTACGACCGGGGGTGGCGCTACACCGTTCCCTACACGATCTACACCACCGGCATCACCTGGCGGACCGATTTCGTCCCAGACGACATCCCGGGCATGCAGAACCCCTACGACATCTTCTGGGACACCCGCTACAAGGGCAAGATCCACCTGCTCGACGACTACCGGGAAGCGATGGCGATGGTGCTGCTACGCAACGGCATCACGAACGTCAACACCACGAGCCGGAGGGATCTCAGCCTGGTCTCACGCCAGCTACAGGAACTTGCGCGGAAGGTCGACCCTTCCCTCGACGTCAGCGACTACACCGATGTGCCCGAGGGCAAGGCATGGATCCACCAGGCCTGGTCCGGCGACATGGTGTCGTCTCAGTACTACATGCCGAAGGGACAGAGCCCCAGGGTGATCCGCTACTGGTACCCGCCGGACGGTCGAGGTGTGATCGGCAACGATCTCATCACCGTGCTGAGAAGCGCACGCAACCCCGTGCTGGCACACGCCTTCCTAAATTACATGCTAAGTCCAAAGGCCGCGCTCAAGAACATGAGCTGGAACGGCTACCAGCCACCGCAGCGATCGATCGACCCGAACAAGCTCGTGGCTCAGGGGTACATCCCTCCCACACTCAAGTCGGCCGTGGTACGCGAATCGGACTTCGCCCGCGGCTTCGAGCTGCTGGAGCTCGACCCGAAGACCGACGCGCTGTGGCACGACGTGTGGCAGCGCTTCAAGGCCGGATGACATCGTGAGGCGTCGTCGTCGCCGGGCAAACGAGCACGGCATCTGGTACCCGCGATGGTACTGGCCCGGCTTAGCATCCCCCGGAGCCCTATGGCTGCTCGTCCTCTTCCTGGTGCCGCTCTACACGGTGCTGGCCATCAGCTTCGGCACCATCGATCCGATCTTCCGCGATGCCGTGCCGATCTGGGATCCGTTACGCTGGAACAGCGCGGCGTTCATCGACATCCTGCACAAGCTGGCCGGGTCACACTCCTTCCTCCTTCCGCCGGTGGAGCGGACCCTGATATACGTCTGCGCGGCCACCGCGCTCTGCCTGGTCATCGGCTATCCGGTGGCCTACTTCGTAGCCCGCTACGGCGGCAAGCAGAGGGGGCTGCTGCTGGTACTGCTGATCGCCCCGTTCTGGGTTAGCTACATGATGCGGATGCTCGCATGGATCAACCTGCTGGGAAGTGACGGATGGGTCAACCGCGGTCTGCAGTTACTGCATCTCGTCCCACACCCGATCAACTGGCTGGCCGGCGATCCGATCACCGTGGTTCTCGGCCTCGTCTACGGATACATCCCCTACATGATCCTGCCCTTGTTCGCCGGGCTCGACCGCATCGACCCGGCATTGCTCGAGGCCGCTCGGGACCTCGGGGCCGGACGGCTGCACACGTTCCTGCGTGTCACTTTGCCGATGAGCAAACAGGCGATCCTGGCCGGGATGGTGATCGTGACCCTTCCGATGTTTGGCGACTACTTCACGAACGACCTCCTTTCCGGGTCGCCCCGCACGGCGATGATCGGCAACGTCATCGATGACTCCGTCCTCACGCCGGGCCAGGGCACGGACGCTGCGGCGCTGGTTATCCTGCTCACCCTTCTGCTCACGATCCCGATGATCTACTACCTTCGTTCTACCGCCAAAGCGATGCGCGAGGGGGTGTGATGCAGAAGGGCATTGACGCCGCAGCATCATCGATCTCCGGCAGCAGCCGCTACCTGAGACCGGGCGTATGGCTGTCGCGGCGCTGGAGCAGCCCTTGGAGGCGCCCCTTGGTGCTCGGCACCTTCACCTGGATCTACCTCGCATGGTCGATCCTGCCCGTCGGCATCGCCATGCTGTTTTCGTTCAACTCAGGGCGTTCCCGGAGCGCGTGGCAAGGTTTCTCGTGGCGCTGGTACTTCGGCGATCCGACCGGCTCGGTGTTGCACGACCCGACGCTGCACGCTGCACTGATCCAGAGCCTCCGCCTCGCCGGCCTGACGACCCTGGTTGCGGTTCCCCTCGGGGTTCTGTTCGCGATCGGGATCGACCGATGGCGCGGCCGCGCGGCAACCTCTCTGAACTTCCTCATGCTTCTGTCGTTCGTGATCCCCGAACTGATCCTCGGCGTGGCCCTCCTCTTCGTCTTCTCCAACCTCTTCGATTTCATCCACCTCGGCACCCCCGCTCAGCTGCTGGGACTCATCACGTTCGAGATCTCCTATCCGGTCATCATCGTGAGAGCCAGGATGCTTTCGCTCGGCAAAGAGCTCGAGGAAGCGGCCATGGACCTCGGGGCACCGCCTACGCACGCCCTCAGACGTGTGCTGATGCCGATGCTCTACCCCGCCATCTTCGCCAGCGCCGTCCTGGTGTTCGCGAGCGTGATCGACGACTTCATCATCGTTCGCTACCTCTCTCTCGACGCCTCGACCGAACCGATGTCCGTCGCCATCTACAACACCGCCCGCGCATCCCCCACCCCGGCGCTCAACGCCCTCGCGAGCATCATGGTCGTCGTTTCGTTCGTCGCCGCGGTGGTCGGTATCCTCACCTACAGGTGGCTGACCAAGGGAGAGCGGGGCAAGAACGACAGCGCTGCTGTCAATCTCGCCGCTCAGATCTAGTCCGCTCAGATCTAGTTCCTCGCCCCACCCTCTAGGCCGGGGCAGGCACCCCCGCCCGGTCACGAAAACCCCGCGGGCCGGCGGGAAGAACCCTCAGCGCAGAGCTCGGCAGTTCCACGCACACGGGAGTGCCCTGACGCAGCTCCGCGCCCGCATCGAGGCTTGGTAGCAGCGCCTGCACGTCCTGGCCGCAGGCCAGATGCACCATGATCCTCGTCGTCGGCCCCTGGTAGACGACCCGCTCGATCATGCCCGGCACCAGATTGTCGCCGGTCGTACCGTGTTCGACCAATCCGACGCGCTCGGGACGGATCACGAGTTTCAACACGTCGCCGGAAATGCCTGAGGGTATCGCAGGCACCGCGAGGACGAAGTCACCGACGCGGACGCTGGTACCCGTTTCCACACGCCCCTCGATCACGTTCGACGTGCCGAGGAAGTCGGCTACCCAAACGGTCGCCGGCTCCTCGTAGACGTCGCGCGGGGTTCCGATCTGCTGGATCCTCCCGTCCGCCATGACCGCCAGGCGGTCGGACATGGTCAGGGCTTCCTCCTGATCGTGTGTGACGTACACGAACGTGATCCCGACCCTCTCCTGGAGGGCCTTGAGCTCGATCTGAAGGGCCTTGCGCAGTTTGGCATCGAGTGCACCGAGGGGTTCGTCCAGCAGAAGCACCGAAGGATTTAGCACCAGCGCCCGAGCCAGAGCCACTCGCTGCTGCTGGCCACCCGAGAGTTGAGATGGCCGACGATCCTGCTTGCCCTCGAGCCGGACCAGAGCCAGCGCCTCGGCTACCCGGGCCTTGACCTCGGCCCTAGATACGTCCTTGTACCGCAGCCCGAAGGCAACGTTCTCCGCCACCGTCATGAAGGGGAACAGCGCGTAGTTCTGGAAGACGGTGTTCACGTTCCGCCGATTCGGAGGCGTCTCAACCATATCCCGGCCGTCCAGCAAGATCCGTCCCGAGGTGGGCTGCTCGAATCCCGCTATCAGTCGCAGGGTCGTGGTCTTGCCGCATCCCGACGGCCCGAGCAGTGAGAAGAACTCGCCCGGCGCGATACGCAGAGTGATGTCATCGACCGCAACGACGTCGTCGAAACGCTTGACGAGCTCGATGAGCTCGACCTCACCCCCCGCCATCAACCCAAGAATAGCCGCTCGGCGAAGATCTCGAAGTTGCCGAGGAAGCGATCGACGTCGGCGTCGGTATGCTGGACCGACACCAGCCACTGCTCCGACTTGCCCCACGGTGGCAGGAAGACGCCACCGTTGTGCTGGAAGAGCCAATGACAGTGGCTGAAGCGAGGATCGATCTCGAGGAAGTCGCGATAGTTGCGGACCGGAGCGGTCGAGAACGTGACGCATCCCTTGGCTCCGAGACCCACCATGTAGGCCGGAAGACCCAAGCGCTCGATCGTGTTCCGGCAACCCTCGAGCATCCGGCGGTTCAGACGCTCGAGATGAGCGTAGGCCGCAGCGTCCAACACCTCGCAGATCGCGGCTCGAGACGCGGCCATCGTCAAGGGGTTGCCGTTGAAGGTCCCGACCTGGTCGAAGTCGCCCCGGGCGATGTAACCCATGACCTCTTCGGAGCCGCCGATCGCGCCGCACGGCAGGCCTCCACCCTGCGCTTTCGCTAGACATACGATGTCGGGCGTCACGCCGGAGCGGGCAGTCATGCCTCCGGGTGACACGGTCAGGCCAGTCTTGACCTCATCGAAGGCCAGCAGCGCACCGTTCTTCCTGGTGAGGTCTCGTACCGCCTCGAGATAGCCTGGTTCGGGAGGGATTATGCCGGCGTTCATCATGGCAGGCTCCATGATGACGCCGGCGATATCGCCGGGATGGTCGGCGAACACGCGCTCGAGTGCGCCGACATCGTTGAAGGGCACGATCAGCGTGAGATCGGTGAGCGCTTTCGGTAGGCCGGGAGCCGACGGCGGGCTCGCAGGCCTCTCTACCGGGCCGAGGTCCTCGAGCTGGTTGTACACCGACACCATCACCGAGTCGTGATGGCCATGGTAAGTACCTTCGATCTTCACGAACCGATCGCGGCCCGTGATGGCACGCATCAGGTGGACGGCGTCCATCGTCGACTCCGTACCGGAGTTGGTGAAGCGCCACAAGGGCAAGCCGAAGCGACGCGCCAGCTCCTCGGCAACAGCAATCGCATCCTCGGTCGGCTGCGCGAAATGCGTGCCCCGCCTAACCTGCTCGGAAACCGCCTCGACGATCTTGGGATGAGCGTGGCCCACGAGCATCGCTCCATAACCACCATGGAGGTCGACGTACTCGTTGCCGTCGACGTCGTACACCTTCGAACCCGCCCCGCGCGCGATCCACACGGCCTGTGGTTTCGAGATCTGCCAGCTCGAGGTCACGCCCCCCGCCAGCGACGACCTCGCCCTCTCCAACAGGCCGGCGGAGCGTGGCTGGCGACGGACGAAGATGCGCTCCTGCTCCTCGATGAGGTCGTCGAGTCTCCGCCCCAGCGTTACCTCTTCGGCAGTGCTAGCCACGATTATCCCTCCTCACTACCAACCAGCCGCCGCACGCCGCGCTTGAACAGCTGGCCGGCGATGATCGCTCGCTGTATCTCGGACGGTCCTTCCCAGATGCGCTCCACCCGCAGTTCGCGATAGAAGCGCTCGGCGACGTTGTCCCGCATGTATCCGCGGCCCCCGAAGATCTGCACGGCTCTATCTGCGACGCGACCTGCCATCTCGGACGCGTAGAGCTTGATCATCGAACAGCGCGCGTGCGCGAGCTTGTCGTCGCACCCTGCATCGATCGCCCTGGCCCCCTCGTAGGTCATCGATCGCGCCGCCCATAGCTCGGTGATCGAGTCGGCGAGCATGAACTGGATCGCCTGGCGTTCGGACAGCGGCACCCCGAACGTCTTCCGATCCTGCACGAAGGCAGATGCTTCTTCGATCAAGCGCTCGGCCGCACCGCAGCATCGAGCTCCGATCATGAGACGCTCGTAGCGGAACCACTCGCGGGCGTAGGCATCGCCGCCGCCTTCTTCCCCGATGAGGTTGGCGGCCGGCACCCGGACGCCCTCGAAGGCGAGGATCGGATGGTGATAGGGCATCGTATGCGTGTAAGCAGGCGTTCTCACCACCCGGATCCCCGGAGTGTCCATATCGACGACGAACATCGCGTGGCTGCCGTCGTTGGGACCTCCGGCGATGCGAGCCTGGAAGAAGACGTGATCGGCGAGATCGGCCGAGGTCACATGCCACTTGACACCGTCGAGTACGTAGTCGCCGCCGTCACGGTGGGCCGTAGAGGTGATGGCGCCGACATCGCTCCCGGCACCCTCCTCGGTTATCGCATAGCACTCGAGGCGCTCCCCGGCGACGGTCGGCTTGACCCACGTCTCCAACTGGTAAGGGGTGGCTACCCTGACCAACCACGCGGCCGGCGTCTGGACCACCCAGGCCAATCCGTTGGTCGCCCGGCCCACCTGCTCCTGAACCAGCACCTGCTGGAGCATCGAGTAGCCGCCGCCGCCGACCTCGACCGGCATGTTCACGGCGAGCAGTCCCTCCGCCTTGAGGCGCCGGCGCTGACGCTCGAGGAGCCCCTCGGGCAAACGCCCCCCCGCCAGCTCGGTCTCGACCTCGAAGGGTATGCACTCCTCGTCCACGAAGGCCCGAGCCTTCCTCTGCACGTCGAGATCCTCGGAAGTGAGCCCGTAGACAACATGCGGCGCCCGGGTTTCCTGACTCATGATTCAAGGATTCTAGACGTCGGCCGCCTCGTAGGCAACACGGGCAGGGCTACTAGCGTGCTGCCCGGGCTTCTCCTCGGGTACGATCGTCACGCGTCAGCCTGAACCGCCGTTCGATAGACGGAGGAGCATGTCACCGCGTCCGAGACTGACCAACGAACGACGGCGAGAGATCCTGGAAGCCGCCGTCAGGGTCATCGCCGAACGGGGCATCTGCGATACCCGCATCAGCGACGTCGCCGAGCGGGTGGGGACCAGCGCGGCCCTCATCATGTACTACTTCGACTCCAAGGACGAGCTCTTGACCGAAGCACTCGCCTACGCCGAGGATCGCTTCTACCTCCACAGCTTCCACGAGCTCGCCATGCTCGAGAGCCCGACGGAGCGTCTGGTGCGTCTGATCGAGCTCAGCGTCTCCCCGGCCGGAAACACCGTGACCGAAGCCGACTGGACGTTGTGGATCGAGCTCTGGTCTCGTTCCCTGCGGCACCCCGATGCGGCGAAGAAGCGGGAGGCGCTCGATCGGCGGTGGCGCACGACGATCGAAGACATCATCACGGACGGCGTCTCCGCGGGGGAGTTCACGTGCTCCGATCCTCACGGCTTCGCCGTCATGTTCGCTTCTCTACTCGACGGCCTGGCGATACAGGTGATCCTTCACGACAGAGACGTCGACCAGGAGACGATGCGACGCATCTCCCTCGACATCGCGGCACGCGAACTCGGCTTCGATCTGCCGACCTCGGCCACGGCCGCCAGCTGAAACGCGCACTCGCTTGCCGGTCGTACCACAGGCACGCGCGGTGGATCAGAGCGGCGGACCCGGCGCGGCGGCAGGCACCTCTCAGGCGGGTAGTCCATCAGCCCCCGGCCGCAACGTGCGGGTGCCAGCTCGGCGCTCGCCGGTCCTCGGGCACCGGCACGGGATCGGGGACCCGGCCCTGCAGGTAGCCGCGCGCCACCAGAGCCATCTCCTGGTGCACGACGAGCTCGCTGTGCGAGAAGGGTGCCTGGCGGTAGCCGCGCCCGGCGACCCCCCGTTGCACGGACTCGCACGCGGCCCAGTCCTCGCGGTTGGTGATGTCCCAGAAGCGCGCCGCGTAGCTTGGGTCGAAGCCCTCACGCAGGCGCGCCTCGGGTGGAAACAGCCACGAGCACTCGATGCGCGAGCGGTCCGGAGCGAGCGGCTCGATCATGTGGGTCATGACGTAGTCGGGATGGATGCTCACCAGCAAGTTGGGGAACACCTGCAGGTAGTAGACCTCGCGCAGAGCAGATCCGGTGAGGTTGCGGAAGGGCACTCCGAGGCTCGTGCCGTCGAGCGACATCGTCTCGGCCCCCGGCAGCAGTTCCATCGAGCCGCCGATCACGAGTCCGGAGGGCTCGTAGTCGAGGCCGCTGCCCGGGGCGCTGACGCGGCACAGCTCTGGGTGGATCTCGCTGCAGTGGTAGCACTCGTGGTAGTTCTCGACGACGACCTTCCAGTTGGCGGCGATGTCGTAGGAATGCGACGCGCCCACGAACAGGCGCTCGGGCTCGTAGGGCTGCATCAGCGCCGGCAGGGTCCCGAGGTAGTCGCGCAGGGGCGGGGCGTCGCCCGAGACGTTGACGAACACGAAACCGCCCCACTGCTCGATCCGCAGCGCCACCAGCGAGTGCTCCGGGTCGCGCTTGTCGAAGCCGGCCTGCGAGGCAAGTCCCGGACCACCCTTGAAGGTGCCGTCGAGGTCGTAGGTCCAGCGGTGGTAGGGGCAACGGATCACCTTGCCGTGCGCCGTGCCGGGGCAGGTGACCAGCTCGTGACCGCGGTGGCGGCAGACGTTGGACAAGGCGTGCAGGCGGCCGTCGCGGTCGCGCGTCAGCAGCACCCCCTCGCGTCCGATGCGTAGGGCCACCTGGTCCCCGGGCTTGGCGACCATAGACGCCCGGCCCACGCACATCCACGAGCCCTCGAAGAAGTGGGTCGTCTCCCACGCGAACACGGCCTCGGACGTGTAGGCCTGCGCCGGCAACGTACGGGCGTCGTTGGGGAAGCCGCCGAGGCACGCGAGGAGCGAGCCACGGTCGAGCGGTGCGGCGGTCGCGCCCGGCAGCAGGTTCGGTGTCACTGCGCCTCCTCCATCGGCAGGCGAGCCCCGACGGTCCGTTTATCTTAACCGTTTCCTGAACAGCGGTTCAACCTTGCCCCCGGGGGATCTGACCTCCGCGGCGGGGACCGACTCCGCGCCGGCCATTGCCGGAGCCGGGCGTCCTCCTCGGGATCGGATACCACATCGCCATCCGCGTGCAAGCCGGCCCCGTCTTCCCGTGTCTCGCCCGCGTGGGCGCCCGCGCGGGCCCTGATCGATCACGTCCCATCCCGGGGGATCCTCACCGACCAGTCGTGGCGGGCCACGACACGACCATCCTCCCGGGCCTCGAGTTCGTCGATCACCGTGAACGAGGTCGCGTCGCAGGTCATCGTGCTCGCCACCGTGACGTCGAGCCGGCGACCGGCCCATCCGTAGCCGGACATGCAGCGCACCTCGGCACGGGCGGACAACGGATCGCCGGGCTCGAGCACGTATACGGCGCGGTTGCGATCCTCGGTCTCGACGCCGTCGGGGAACCTCACCCGTCCCCCGAGGTCCCAGTCGTGGGTCACCGCGACGCGACCGCGCAGCACGTCGTGGGTCACCACGAGCCCGGCTCCTCCCGGAACGAGCGTCTCAACCGGCAGGCTGGGCGCGTTGACCGGGGGCCCGAAGGGATCCGTGGCGGGATCCGAACCCTCGGATCTCACCGGCAAAGCCAGCGAGCTCTTGCCGGCCGTGACCCACAGCGTCACCGGCTCGGGTGGGGGCCATACCCACGGCCAGTAGTAGGGGGACAGCGCGACGCGCAGCCTGTGTCCTTCGGGGACGGCGCAGCCGGTCGCTCCGAGCGCCAGCACGATCTCGTACGGCCTGCCCGGTTCCAGGGGTTCGACCCGATCGTGGCCGTTGCGGTGGGTGAGATTGAGCACACCGCGTGACAACAGTCGCGACGTCCCATCCGGGAACACGTCGCAGAGGCGCGCCGCTACGTGCGCGATCGGCCGATCCGCGGCTACCTCGAGCGTGAGGCGGGGACGCCCGAGGATCTCGATCCGGCGCTGCAACGGTGGGGAGTCGAAGGTGAGAGCGCGGGCGTCCTCGCAACGCTGGTCCCCCGGCAGGTCACCGGCACCGTCTGCGCACCACATCCCCGAGTCGATCCCATGGGTGGGCACGCCGGCATGCTCCAGGCGCGCCGGCGCCCCCGGATCGTCGCGCAGCCCGGATGTCGTGAGATGGGTCACCAGCTCTCGCCCCTCTGGAGGAGGCCAGCAGGTCTCCTGCACCCACCTCCCGGCGCGACGGTCGCATGACGGACGCGGAACCTCGGAATCCTGGATGAACACGTACAGGTCCGGCTCCGCCCCATCCGCGCGGTGGATCCCCTTGAGCCATCTGTCCCACCACTGCAGACAGACGTCCATGAGATCGATCGCCGGACCCGGCACGCCCGAATCCGGATACATGTGCCCCCAAGGCCCCACGATCGCGCGGCGCGGGCACGTCAACCCCTCGAGGAGACGGAACACCGCGTCCGTGTAGCCGTCTGCCCAGCCCCCGACGGCGAGGACAGGAACCTCGATCGCGGAGTAGTCCTCGCAGACCGAACCGTGTTCCCAGTACGCGTCGCGGCGTTGATGACTCAGCCACACGTGTGCCCACGGAGGTTGCGCCAGCCGCTCCAGCCACATGTCTCGCCAGCGTTCGCCGACGACGGCAGGGTTGGGGGGCTTCGCCTGGAAGGCGAGCATCGAGCTCGACCACCGCAGGAGGTCGAGGCCGAGCACGCATCCTCCGATGTAGTGGACGTCGTCGGCGTAGCGATCATCGGTCGAACAGCATGTGACGATCGCACCCAGGGCCGGAGGGCGCAGCGCCGCGACCTGGAGCGCGTTGAAGCCTCCCCAGGAGATCCCCATCATGCCGATCCGGCCGGAGCACCAGTCGCGCCGAGCCAGCCAGTCGATCACGTGCAAGGCATCTTCGAGTTCGGTCGCCGTGTACTCGTCACGCAGAAGCCCGTCCGAGTCTCCGGATCCCCTGATGTCGACGCGGGCGCAGCCGTAACCGTGAGCCGCGAGGTAAGGATGCCGCAGCGCGTCTCGCTGTGCGGTGCCGTCGTCCTTGCGATAGGGGAGGTATTCGAGGATCGCGGGGACCGGCTCGTCGTGGTCCGGCAGCCACAGACGGACCGACAGCCGGCAGCCGTCGGGCATGTCTATCCAAGTGTCTTCGACCCGCACCGGCAGCGGGCCCGGCATCCCGTTCACGGAGACATGAACCGGTCGAACCATCCGATCATGCGTCGGGCGCGATCAATCCTGCGATCGAGACGCGCGCTGGTGGTCATGTCGTGGCTCGACCCGGGATAGAGGACGTATTCGACCTCGCGCCCGAGCCACCGCAGGGCGACGAACATCTGCTCGTTGTCCGACGGAGGGCAACGCAGATCGCTCTCCCCCTGCAGGATCAGCAGCGGGGTGTGCACCCGGGCGGCGTTGCGCAGCGGCGACGCCCGCCACAACGACGCCACCCCATCGGGATCGGTGACGTCACCGAGACCGGCGGATACCGAATAAGGCGCCCCGACGTCGCAGTTGCCGAAAGCGGCGACCTGGTTGGTCACGCCGTTCTGCGACACGGCTGCAGCGAAACGGTCGCATGTGCCCACCAGCCAGTTGACGAGGAAGCCTCCGTAGGAATTGCCGTAGCAACCGATCCGCTCGGAATCGATCAGGCCGCGCTGCTCGAGCGCATCGACCACGGCATGCACGTCCTCGGCGTCGGTCTCGCCCCATCGCCCCACGAGCTGGGTCATCCACCACCGTCCCCGGTCGTAGGAACCGCGGATGTTCGGACGCACGACACGATAGCCGGCGTGGGCCAGCAACAAGGTGTTGAGGTCCGGCGCCACGGGCCACGCCCACGTCGGCCCGCCGTGGAAGCACAGCACGGTCGCCAGGGGGCCCTCGGGAGCGTCCGGTGGGGAGAACACGAACGTCTGGATGTCCCCGGCGGGACCCGGAACCCACACCTCTTCGAAGCCGACCGGCGCGAAGGGCGCGAGCCATGCCGAGCCGTCGTCGCTCACGCGGCGATGGCCGTCCCGGGTCACGACGTAGAGGTCGGAACCGAACCGGGGGCCGAGGCTCATGACGGCGGCCGTCAGGTCGGCATCGCCGTCGAGCGCGTCGACCACAGGATCGGCGTCGCGCGGAACAACATCGCGGACCTCACCGTCCGCTATCCAGCTCGCCACGACGCGGCCCTCGGTAGCGAGCCCTCCGAGGCGCTCGTGGGTCGTCTCGGCGCAGCCCGGGAAGGCCTCGAGGGACGCAGTCAAGATCACCGGCGTCCCCGCCTCGACTCGCGCGACCTGAGGAGCCTCGTCGTCGGGAGGCAGGACGCGCTCGTGGGCGAGGCACACCACCGTGCCGTCGCCGTCGAAAGAGAAGCGCTGCACCGGTCCGGGTGATCGCGTCAGCTGTTCGGGATCCCCTCCGGAGAGGGCGACGGCAAACACCTGGGGACACGGTCGCCGGTCTCGGTCGTCACGGGGATCCGCGAGGAAGGCCGCACGCCGACCTCCGGGCTCGATCCGCAGGCAGGACGCACTCCACCGGCCCGAGGTGAGCCTGCGGGGCCGACCATGGAGGGGGACCACGTGTAGATGCGCCGGCCGCTCTCGCAGCCCTTCGCCGTCCATGCGCCAGTCGATGTGGCGTAGCACGCGGGCCGTAGGCTCTCCTTTCGCGCGGTCGCCGACCCGTACGGGGGAACGGGCGTCGGGCGCAATGACCACGAGGCCGGTCGAGTCGGGCAACCATTCGAGCTCGGTGATGCCGTGTCGCATCGACGTCAGCCGCCGCGGCTCACCGCCCTCGAGGTCGGCGACCTTGACCTGTTTGACCCCACCCTCCTCATCGCACAGGTAAGCGAGGTATCTACCGTCCGGCGAGATGCGCGGGCAAGTGTCGTTACACGAGCCACGCGTCACCTGCCGGGCCTCCCCGCCGGCAACCTCGACGAGCCACACATCGGTGCGGTACTCACCTCGCTCGATGTGCTTGCGCGTGTATGCGAGGAGTCGCCGATCCGGCGACAGACGCGGCTCTCCGAGCACCACCTCACGCCGGAGGTCGCCGGGCCGGAAGCGCAACCCCCCCATCACCCTCGGCCGGTCAACGCTTCCACGACGTGGAGGTGAAAGCGAGTGGCATAAACGAGGTCGTCCTGGTGGATGCGCTCGTCGACGTTGTGCGCTGTGTCGTCCAGAACCTCGAGCGGTGTCGTTCGGCACGGCCAGATGCCGTAGGCGACGGTTCCGAAGGCGGTGCGCATGAAGTGCGAGTCGCAGAACCCGGTGGAGATCGACGGCAGCAGCTTCGCCCCGGGATCGTGTTCGTCGAAGAAGCTCTGCATGGCATCGAACAAGGGCGTGTTCGTCGGTGAGGAGCTGCCCCCGGTAGGAGGTTCGAGGAAACCGAGCTCGTAAGCGAGGTCCGATCCGAGGGCCGCGCGCAGCTCCTCCTCGAGATCCGCCGGGCCGGTGCCGGGCAGCACCCTGCAATCGAGCTCCACCGAGGCGCGCGCCGGGATGACGTTCCGAGCCCGCGACCCGTAGAGCCGCGTCGGCGCGATCGTAGTTCCCAGCAGCGCCGGCAGGGATTCGGCGAAACGTGGATGCAAGCTGCAGGCACGCTGCACAGCGTCGTCGAGGTCGCGCTCGTCGATATCACCAAGGAGGGCTCCCAGCAGATCGGCCACCGCAGGGACGAGCCGTCGGCGCGTGCGGTAAGCGCCCAGTCGCCTTACGAGCTCGGCGAGATTCAGCACCGCGTTGTCTTCCGTCGTCGGACAGGACGCATGACCGGCGGTGCCGATCGCGGTCACCAGAGCCGGCAATGTTGCCTTCTCGCCGACGTTGAGGCTCACGACGACCCTGCCGTCGGCAAGCTCCATCCGTGTGCCGCCCCCTTCGTCGATCGAATAATCGACCCGTAGATCGGGCCTCGCGCCGACCAGCCACGCAAGTCCGACCTGCTCGGTCCCATCCTCCTCGTCGGCCTGGGCGATGAACACGATCCGCCCCCGGGGCCGGAAGCCGCCGCGAGCCAGCAGCGCCATCGTCACAGCCCGGGATGCGGTCTCGTTCTTCATGTCGGTTGCGCCCCGGCCCCACACCCATCCTTCATCGTCGATGTGGCCCGAGAACGGAGGGTGCGTCCACCCCGGCTCGTCGGCAGGTACGACATCGGTGTGACCCAGCAGGGCGAGGGAAGGACCCGTACCGTCACCGTCGAGCGAACACACGAGGTTCGCGCGCGCCGGCGTCCGTGCCACGAGCTCGCAGTCGAGCCCCGCAGCCTCGAGGTAGTCCTTGAGGAGCTTGGCCGCCGGGGTCTCGTTCCCGGGCGGATTGGAGGTGTCCACCCGGATCAGGTCGCATAGGAGCTTGGAGACCTCGTCGCGCAGGGTGCGATCGTCGGGCCCCCGCCAGCTCGTCTCGGTCATCCCGCCCCGCTCACCTCCACCGTCTCTGGGCCGCACCGGTCGGGCAGACAGGTTCCGCCCGACCCGCAGCACGCACCCGAGTACACATCACGACGTCGTGTGAACGTCGAGCATGCTCTGGTAGACGTCGAAGATGCCTTCGCCCGGCAGATCGTAGAAGCCGGTCCAGTTCTTCGTGTACGCCTGGATCACGTCGGGATAGTTCAGCACGATGTAGGGCCGGTCGTGAGCGATCATCGCCTGCATCTCGTGCACGATCTGCACCCGCCGATCCACGTCGATAGCCTCTGCCTGCTCCCGGTAGAGCCTGTCGTACGCGGGGCTGCAGTAGCCGGTATCGCTGTTGCTTCCGTACTGGTTGCACAACAGCACCGAGAGGATCGAATCCGGATCTTCACCGGGTATCCAGTCCCACATCGCGAGGTCGAAGTTGAGGTACTTGTCGTTCGGCGCGGTAATGGCCTCGAACGCGCCGTTGGGGTCGAGCACCTTCTCCTGGAGACTGATGCCGATCTTGCGGAAGTCGCCCTGTATGACCCTGAAAGTTGGAGTGAGCACGTCCGTGCGGCTGTTGGGCACGATCACCTGGTAACTCATCGGATGCCCATCCGCGACGCGTATGCCGTTGGATCCCCTCTTGAACCCGAGTGAATCGAGGATGCCGTTCGCCTTGGCGAGATCGAACGGCAAGGGCTTGACGTTGGAGTCATGCCACTTACCGGTCGTCGCCGGTACGATCGTAGCGCCGATCGTTCCGAACCCGTTGAGAGCCACGTTTACGATCCGCTGCCTGTCGATCGCGTACTCGAAGGCCTCGCGAAGCTTGACGTTGAGCAGCTCACGGTGCTCGGGCTTCTTTGGATTCGAGTTGATGATGAAGTCATAGAAGAAGTTGCCGGGCGTGGTTCGGACGACGAATCCCGCCTTCTTCAACGTATCCACGGCGGTATTGGGCACGTCGTCGATGGCGTCGATCTGGCCGTTCTTGAAGGCGCTGAGCATGGCGTCGCTGTTAGAGAAGATCTGGATGCCGAACCCGCTGATGTGAGGCTTGGGACCCCACCAGTGAGGATTCGCCTGAAGGATGGCCAGCTGGTCCTTCTGGTACTTGGTGAGCATGAAGGGGCCCCCGCTCACCAAGGGCTTCCCGTTCTGAGGTGTGTTCGGGTAGGTTTTGAGCTCCTTACCGTTGCCGGTCGCCAGCTTGCCCCACACATGTTCGGGCAAGATCGGGAACTGCAGGATGTTCGAAAGCGCCGTTGCGATCGGCTTGTTGTAATGCACCACCAGCGTGTTGTCGTTGGGAGCGTCCGCCTTGGTGATGTGAAGGACCTGGGGCTCCCAGTAGGAGGTTGGTCCGCTCTTGTACTTGACCAGGGTGTTGATCGTCCAGGCCGCGTCCTTGGCCGTGAGCGGCTTCCCGTCCGACCACTCCGCGTTCGGCACGGTGTGGAACGTGTAGGTACGACCCCCATCGGAAGCCTTCCAGCTGCGCGCGAACGAAGGGATGATCTCTGCGTTCTTGTTGTAATTGAGCAGGTACGGATAGATGTTCGTGTGCACCCAGATGGCGGTCGCTTGGAAGGCGACCATCGGATTGAGCGAGTCGATCGTGCTGTCGGTGCCCATCCGGAAGAAAGGCTTCTGACCGCTGCTTCCCGATGAAGAGGTCGGCGACGAGCTGCAGGCCGACGCGGTGAACACCGCCAGCGCAGCCCCCAGCGCTGCCAGGATGTAGCCCCGAGATCGGGTCGATCGTGGCCTCATCTCGTTCTCTCCCTTCCTCCTCGTCGTTCACACGAGGATGCACGCGGCCCTGTGGCGCAGTCCCGTCCCCGCCGGTCGCAGCTCGGGGTCGACCTCCCTGCACGCAGCGCGCGCCACGGGGCAACGGGGATGGAACCGGCAACCGGACGGAACGTTCACGGGATCTGGGGTCTCACCTTTCAGCGCCTGTATCACCCGGCGCTCGCGCGGGTCCCGGGGCGGGACCGCCGATAGCAGCGCCTTGGTGTACGGATGCTGAGGATCCCTCACGACATCACGCGCCGCGCCCTCCTCCACGATCCGGCCGAGATACATGACCGCTATGCGATCGGCGAAGTGCGCGGCGGTCGAAAGATCGTGGGTGATCATGAGGATGCCCAGGTCGCCGCCCGTGCGCAAATCGTCGAGCAATGCCAGCACTCCCGCCCGAACCGACACGTCCAGCATCGATACCGGCTCGTCGGCGACCAGCAGATCCGGACGCAGAACGAGGCTGGCGGCGATCGCCACGCGCTGCCGCTGGCCGCCGGATAGCTCGTGTGGGCGGCGGTGCAGATACATGCTGGCGGGCACGAGCCCGGCGCGCTCCAGAGCGTTCGTGACCTGCTGCTGCAGGTCTCGTCTGTCGCGAGCGGCGCGGTGGATCCGTAGCGGCTCCTCGACGGTGGCCTGCACGGTGAAACGTGGGTCGAGGGACTCGTACGGATCCTGATAGATCATCTGCATCCGCCGGCGCAAGCGACGGAGGTCGCGCCCTCCAAGGTGGGTCACGTCCTCCCCCATGAAGTGGATCGTGCCGGCTTGGGGATCGACGAGGCGCAGCAGCGCCTGGCCCGTGGTCGTCTTGCCGCAACCGGATTCTCCGACCAGCGCAACCATCTCACCCCGACCGACGAAGATGTCGACGCCGTCCACCGCCCGGACCGACCGGCGGGGCCGGCGCCGCAGTGCGCCTACCAGGCCGCGGCGCAGCGGATAGGTGACCACGAGGCCGCGCGCCTCCACCAGAGGCTCGTCGGACACCCCTGCCGCCGAGCGGAAGGCCGCCGGGTCGGCCTTCACCGGACTCCCCTTCCCATCCCGGCGGCCACCTCGTTGAGATGACATGCGGCTCGGTGGAACGCAGACACCGGCCTCAACGCGGGATCCTCTTGGAGGCAGCGATCGAAGGCTGCAGGACAACGCGGCTGGAACGGGCAGCCTTGGATCGGTCGATCAAGTGGAGGGGGCGCGCCCGGGATCGACACGACCTCGTCGGTGCCCACGAGGTCCGGGGTCGCCGCGAACAGCAGACGGGTATAGGGATGACGCGGGTCGTGGAAGAGCTCGTCGATCGGTCCGGACTCGACGATCTGACCCGCGTACATTACGGCAGCCCGTCCGCACGTCTGCGCCACCACGGGGAGGTCGTGCGTCACCAGCAGAAGGGTCAACCCGAGCTCGTCGCTCAGCGACATGAGCAGCTGAAGGATCTGCGCCTGGACCATGACGTCGAGAGCGGTGGTCGGCTCGTCGGCGAGCAAGACCTTCGGCTTGCACGCGAGCGCCATGGCGATCGAAGCTCGTTGACGCATCCCGCCTGAGAACTCGTGCGGGTAGCGCGCGCCGGCGGTCGCGGGGATGCCGACGAGCTCGAGCAGCTCGCCGACCCGTGCCTGCGCTCGTTCCCCGGTGGCGATTCCGTGCAGCTCGATCGGCTCGCGTATCTGGTCCCCGACCGTACGCACCGGATTCAGCGCATTCATCGCGCCCTGGAAGACCATCGCCACGTCCCGCCAGCGATGGGGCACCATCGAGCGCTCCCCCTGCTCCAGCAGGTCTTTGCCGTCGAGGAGGATCCGCCCCGACACGGAAGCGTTGGGGGGCAGCAACCCCATGACGGCGAGGACCGTGGTCGATTTCCCGCAGCCAGATTCCCCCACGAGCCCGACGCGCTCGCCGGCGTCTAGGCTGAGGTCGACCCCCCGCACCGCGTGGAGCTGCCGGCCTCCGTCGAGGTCGAACCACACGTTGAGCTGCTCGATCGCCAGCAGCGTCATGACGCGCCCTTCTCCCTGCCGACCAGAGGTCGGACCTTGAACCCGCGCGTGGTCAGGTGGGCGACCTTGAGGCGCGGGTTGAGGGCGTCCTCGATTGCCTGCCCGAGCAGATAGCACCCGATCGTGAGTATGGCCACACAAACCCCTGCGGGCACCAGTGCCCACCATGCCCCGGCGCTGACCGCCGAGCGCTCGAAGGCGTGCTCGATGATCGACCCCCACGTGACCTTGGAAGGGTCGCCGAGGCCGAGGAACGACAAGGCCGTCTCATCGAAGATGGCCACGGCGACGGTAAGCACCGTATTCGCGACCAGCAGCGGGGCGACCTGGGGCAGGATGTGGCGGGTGATCAGACGCCAGTTGCCGGCCCCCAGCGACCGAGCTCGTTTGACGTAGACGCGCTCCCGCAAGCTCTTGACCTGGGAACGGATCACCCGTGCGGTCCCAGTCCACAAGATGATGCCGATGACCAGGATGATGTTGAACAAGCTCGAACCGAACAGCGCTGCCAGCACCATCATCAAAGGGATGTCGGGGATCACCAGGAAGTAGTCGGTGACCCGCATCAGGAACGTGTCCGTACCGCCCCCGAAGTAGCCGGAGATCATACCGATGCCGCCACCGATCACCATCGACACGAGCGTGGCGGCGAAGCCCACGATCAGAGAGACCTTGGTCCCTTCGATCAGCAGGCTGACCATGTCGTAACCGGAATCGTCCAATCCCAGCCAATGCCGCGCGCTGGGATGACCGAACACGGGACCCACCTGCTGGTTCGTGCTGTAAGGCTCGATCCAGCCGGACAGCAGGGCGATCACGATGAAGATGATGAGTATGGAGCCTCCGAGCAGCGCGGACGGCCTCTCTCTGAGCAGCTTCCAGATCGATCCACCCCGGCTCGCGCGTGCGGCTCCAGGGTCCTCGGTGGCGAGTCCGGGGTCCTGCAGAGGCAGTACGTCACTCATCGGTCACTCCGACACCCTGGGATCGAGCTTGAGATAGAGGAGGTCGGCAAGCAGATTGAACAGAACGACCGAGATCGTGAGCACGAGGAAGACGGCCTGAAGCATCGGGTAGTCGCGCTGCACCACTGCCTCGTACGCGGCCTGACCGATGCCCGGCCAGGAAAACACCACCTCGACGAGGATGAAGCCGCCGACTATCGATCCGAGCCCGAGCGCAATCAACGTGACCGTCGGCAGCATGGCGTTACGCAGGGCATGGCGGCGTATCACCGCCCAGTTGGACAGCCCCTTCGCACGAGCCGTGAGGACGTAGTCCTCACCGAGGGTCTCCAGCATCGCCGAACGGACGATCAGTGTGTAGCCGCCGTACAGCGTCAGCGCCACCGTCAGGGACGGCAGGATCATGTGCCGCAGCAGGTCCTCGAGATGCTGCACGTAGGTCTGGTTGAAAGCGAAGGGGTTGCTCATACCCCCGGCAGGAAGCAGACCGGCGAAGAAGATCAACAGCATCAGCCCGAGCCATTGGGTGGGGAACGAATACAGGAAGAGCGCCACGCCCGAACTCGCGTAGTCGCCCAACCCCCCACGCCGCCACGCCGCCACGACACCGGACACCAGCCCCATGAGGATCGCCACAACGGTGCCGAGCGAGAGCATCGGGATCGTGTTGGCGAGATCCTGACGGATGTGTTGGCTCACGGGTTGCTGGTCGGCGAACGAGATGCCGAGGTTGCCGTGGGCGAGGTTGTCCAGGTACAGCAGGTACTGCTCCCACTTCGGCTTGTCGAGACCGAACTCCCGCTCGAGCGAGTGGATCAGCTGGGGGGAGGCATGGGGGACGCGCGCGATGTTGGTCACCGCACTGCCCGGCAGCACGCGAAAGAGGAAGAAGTTGAGCGTGATCGCCACGAAGATCGTGATGAGGGCGAAGACCACCCGCTTGACGACGTAGTCCCCCCGCTTCACGGACTAGCCCCCGGTAACCGGCGCCGTGCCCAACAGCCGGCCCGGCACGCGTCGAGCAGACCTCGTCGACGACGCTGCCGGCGCGGCCTGCCGGTACCCACCAGCGGTGCAGGTCGGGGTGGTCCGTGCCTCCCTGCCCCGGCCCATCTCCGTGTTCGTGCCTCACCCCCTTGGGGAGATTTATATCGTGGCTTCCCGGCGTACGCAGAGGCTCGGCCGTCCGCATCGCTGCCCTGCCGTGGGCCAGCGTGGGTTGCCCCGACGGGACCGACGTCGTCCGCCCGGCCGGTGCCCGAGCGAGCCCACCCAGGCAAGGGGGCGGCGCCTGCCGAGGTCCGAGCCCGGCTCCTCTACCGACGGGGGGCGCCGGCACCAAGGTCCGGGGCCCGGAGAGGGGGTGGTGGTCGGGCCGACGACCGTCCGGGCGACGCTGAGGCCCTTCCAAGATCCCGGCCGCGAGGCCAGGAAGAGCTCGGGCGAGGCACCCCGGCCCCGGCCCTCATAGACTGGCTGGGCGGTTGACGGGCGGCGCCCCTGATGACGAGGAGGGGATATGGAGCTCAAGATCTCGGCACCGGGGCTGGACCTCGACGACGAGGACCGCGAGCGGATCGCCCGCTCCCTGGACAAGATCGACAGGCGGCTCAAGGACTTCGATCTCGTGTACGCGGAGGTGCGCATCAGCGGCCGGGACGACGGAGCGCCGGTTCGCAAGGTCACGCTCGAGATCGAGTACGGCCGTAATCACCTCGTGGCGACGGCCGAGCACCCGGAACCGGGACAGGCCCTCCGCCAGGCGCGCGACAGCATCATCCGCCAGATAAACGACAGCAAGCCGCGCGGCAGCCACAGCGACTACGCCAACCGCTGATGCCGGCGCGCCCTCAGACCAACCGGCGCGACCGCCGGGAGGACATCCTCAACGCCAGCCTTCACCTGTTCGCACGCAACGGCTTCCACGGCACGTCGATGCGCGACATCGCTCGCGCCGCAGACATAACCGAGGGCTTGATCTATCACTACTTCGCGTCGAAGCGCGACTTGTTCCGGGCCATCATCGAGGAGCACTCCTTCCTGCCCGTCCTGCGGACGCTGCCCGAGCTCGCAGAGCATCTCGATCTACGGGCTCTGCTGATCGTGCTGGCGCGCGGGTTCTTCGACACGCTCAAGCGCAACCCGGAGCTGGCCCGCATCCTCCTGCAGGAGGTCCAGGTCTTCCCCGAGGAGAAGGAGGCCTTCTTTGCGGATGCCGTGGGGCGCTCGATAACCGAGCTCGCCGGGATACTCGAGACCCGCATGACGCCCTCGGTGCGCGCGCGGGTGGACCCTCAGGTGATGGCGCGCATCTTCTTCAACGCGCTGCTCGCCTTCTTCGTGGAGCAGGAGATCCTCGGCGGCAAGCACATGCTGCCGGCGGACGAGACCGGTTACGTCGAGCACCTCGTGGACATGCTCGTGCGACGCGTCGGACCGGGTGCCGCCCGCCCCACGGGCCCCCGTCCGGTGACGTGAGCCACCCGCGTCGGCAGGCGCCTGGCCTCAGGCCCGCAGCCTGGCGTCGATCGCCGCCAGCACGGTCTTGCGCTGTTTGGTCGCGGCTTCGTAATCGCGCACGGTCTTCAGTTCACGCGGCGTCAGGCTCGGAAGCCGCGACCTGATCTCGGACGCGGTGAGCGCGTCGTAGGTGGCGATCGGAAGCGGGGTTCGCCGGGCTGCGATCGCGTCTAGCACCCCGGTGCGGCGGCGGTGCGTGGCCTCGTAGCGCTCGACGTGCGCCAGCTCGGTGTTGGTGAGCCCGTCGAGGGCCGGGATGATGTCCTCCGCGGTCAGCTCGTCGTATCCGGGGATCGGCAGGTCCTCGGCGTCGGGCGTGGCGATCCCGGGGGCCACGGTCGCGGCGTTCTCGCCGGCGACACCGACGCGGCGCACGCCGGCACGGTGGGCCGCATCGAGCCTGGCCGCCTGCTCGCGCAGCTCTTCGGCGACGCGGCCGGAGCGCCGCCGCAGGCGACGCTGCACGGGTGCGGCCACATCCTGTCCACGGCCGACGAACGAGTCGACGAGCCGCCGCAGCTCGGCTGCATCGAGCCCGGCGACCGCGTCCGAGACCCGGTCGTAGATGCCGAGCGGGAGATAGAGACCGACCTCGAGCGCCCGGCGGCCCAGGCGCTGCACCCTGTCGTTGATCGCCGTCATCGCTTCCACCTCCAAAGCCGCCTGCCTTTGCTTGCAACAGTATAACAACCGCTAGCGAGTCGTTAACACGGCCACCGCGACGTCAGGGCCCGGCGTTTTGAGGTGCGACCGGCTCGGGGCCCGGCGTTTTGAGGTGCGACCGGCTCGGGGCCCGGCGTTTTGAGGTGCGACCGGCTCGGGGCCCGGCGTTTTGAGGTGCGACCGGCTCAGGAGGCGCCGGGACGGTCGCGGTCGGCCTGGGCGAGGACCCCCGACACCACCGTGCGCAGGGCCACGACCCAGTCCTCGGACCCGAGCCCGTCAAGGCGAGCACGCGCCGCGTCCGCCCGCTCGTCGGCGAATGCGAAAGCGGCGTCGATCGCGCCGCACTCCCGCAGGCGCGGGAGCACGACCTCGAGCCGCCGCTCGCCGCGTTCCAGCAAGGCACGCAAGCCCGGGTCCCGCTTGCAGCCGAGCAGGACCGGCAGGGTGAACACGCCCTCCTTGAGGTCGGTACCGGGCGGCTTGCCGATGATGTCCGGGTCGCCGACGAGATCGAGCAGGTCATCGATCACCTGGAACACGAGCCCGAGGGCCATGCCGTAGTCGCGCAGGGCCCGGCGCCGTTCGGGCTCGGCCCCTGCGGTGCACGCTCCCATCTCGCAGGCCGCCGCGAACAGCGCCGCGGTCTTGAGCTCGATCGTCTCCACGTACTGCCCGACGCTGCGCCCTGCGGCTCCCAGGGCCTGGTTCTCCGCAATCTGGCCCTCGCACACGCGCGCCAGCCCGAGCGACAGGATCGCCGGGACCTCGCCGCCGGCCCGTGCCCCGAGGAGGCAGCCCTGGGCGAAGAGGTAATCCCCGGCGAGCACGGCGACGTCGGTACCCCACTTGGCGTGGACGGTCGGCACGCCCCTGCGCGTGTCGGTCCCGTCCATGACGTCGTCGTGGTACAGCGACGCGAGGTGGATCAGCTCGACCGCGGCCGCAGCGAGATCGGTGGCTTCCCGCCCCGGCTCCCCGGAGTGCGATGCGAGCAGCACGAGCGCGGGCCGGAGACGCTTGCCGCCGGCTTTCATCAGATGAGAAGCGGCTTCGGCCACGACCGGGTGGCGCGACGAGCCCGCGGTCCTCAACAGGAGCTCTTCGACGCGCAGCAGGTCGTCGACCAGCCAGGTAGGTCCGATCACCGCCGCCTCCGTGCGGCCGTGCGGTCCATGAGTCACGGCCGTGAGCTCCGGCGACGGGAGCGCCGCGCCCGGTCGTCAGTCACCGAGGACCTGTACGCAGTAGCGGCGCTCGCGCGACCGGTCGAGCTCCACCAGCAGCGCGCGCTGGCCTTCGCCGAGGACGAGCTCCCCGTCTGCCACGGGGATCGTTTCGGATGCCTTGCCCATGAACACGTGGACGATGTGGGCCCACGCGTTGGCCGGTTCTTCGTCCACCAGGTTCTCGGTGCGGATCGCGAGATCGTCATGCGCGTAATAGCCGTCTGCGGGTGCGATCGCATTCATCGCCGCGTCGAGCGCGGCGATCATCCCGCCGCCGGGGCGAGCGATCATGACCGTGCACGTGGTGTGGGGGGAGAACACGAGCACGCTGCCGGCGCGCACGCCCGCGGCCGCCACGACGCCACGGACCTCGTCGGTGACGTCGAGGGCGTCGAGGCGTCCTCCGGTCTTGGCCTCGAACTCTTCGAGCACGACCATCGGGCTCGATCGTCGCACATGCGTCAGGCCGCCCCGGCTGACTGAACGTTCGACGAGGTTGAACGCGCGTTCAGGCGCCGGCTGCGGGGGTGACCCGAAGCCTGGTACAACCTCAAGATGAGATCGCCCGGCTCCAAGGTACCGCCGCCACCCGAGCCACCGCCGTCGTTCCTCGACCGCGACGGCTTCGCCGTGCTGTGCGAGATCGAACCCTCCCGGCGACCGGATGTGGTCAAGGTGCGGGAGCAGATCGATGTTCTGCGCCCGATCGCCGACGCCTACCTGATACCCGACAGCCACCTCGGACGTCCGACCGTGTCGTCGGTAGCGGTGGCCCACGAGGTCGCCTACATGGGCGGTCTTGGGATCGCCTGCCTCAACGCGCGCGACCGCAACGTCGTCGGGTTCAAGCGCGACCTGCTCACCGCTGCGGCCTACGGGGTCGATCACTTCCTGTTCGTGTACGGCGATGCCCCGCTGGAGGGCCGGAGAGCCACCGACCTCACCGTGAGGGGCATGATCGACCACGTCCACTCCTACGGGACCGGGCCCGAGTTCGACGGCTCCAAACGCTTCCGCGTCGGCACCGTCGTCAAGGTGGGGCGTGAGCTGGCATGGCGGGCGCGTGCCGATTTCGTCTTCGTGCAGGTGACCTTCAACCTCGAACGCCTGATCGCATGGCGCGAGCGTCTCCGCTACGAGGGCCGCGTCTATGCAGCCGTGCTCGTGCTCGGAGGGCGCCGCATGGCCGAACGCATCAATGCCACCCTGCCCGACGTCCACATCCCTCAACGCATCGTGGACAAGCTCGACGACCCGAGCTTCGGTCTCGAGCTGGCGCGCCGTCAGACCGAGGAGCTCAAGGCATCGGGCGCCTTCGATGGGATCCACCTCATACCGGTGGGGCGCTTCAGGGAGGTGGTGGACGCCCTGCGGGACGTGCTGTGAGCCGGATCAGGAGGCGCGCCGCGCCCGGGCGCGCCGCCGCTTGAGCGAAGCGCGCTCCTTGTCGGTGAGACCGCCCCAGATCCCGTACTTCTGGTTGGTCTCCATGGCGAACTCGAGGCACGGCTCGCGTACCGGGCAACGCTGGCAGATCGACTTGGCGTGGGCCTCACGGGCCTGCTTGTCGACCTCGCTCTCGCCTTCCTCGCCGAAGAACAGGATGTTGTCGTACTCGCGGCACGCGGCCTCGTCCTGCCAGTCGAGGTCGTTGTGGTCGAACACGTGATCCATGCCAATCAGGTGAACATCCCTCCTCAGGGGGCGTCGGCGGCTCCGGGGGGTGGTCCGTCCGGCCGGCGGCGCCTGCTTCGGTGCAAACGCCCTGGTACATAGGGATATTCCCCTGCCGGCCGGGCCTAACCGCTGGACCCGTGATCCCACTGTAGGAGCCCTGTCAAGGCGTCCTCCGAAAAGACATACGGACGTGGGGTGGGGTTCGGATCGGAAGACCCGTTCAGCCGACCGCCGCCGCCCACGCAGCCGCCGCCCAGGCCACGGTGTGCCGCAGGCCCTCGTCCAGGGACACGCGCGGCTCCCAGCCGGTGGCCGACCGGGCGAACGAGATATCCGGGCAGCGCTGCTCGGGGTCGTCCACCGGCCGATCGACGAAGGTGAGTTCGGAGGCGCTGCCGGTGGCGGCAACGATGCGTTCGGCCAGCTCGCGGATCGTCACCTCCTCGGGGTTGCCGACGTTCACGGGGCCGGTGACCGGCGCGTTCAGCAACCGCCAGATGCCCTCGATCAGGTCGTCCACGAAGCACAGCGAGCGCGTCTGGCTCCCGTCGCCGTGCACGGTCAGAGGTTCTCCTGCGAGCGCCTGCTCGATGAACGTCGGCACGGCCCGGCCGTCGCCCCGGCGCATGCGAGGCCCGTAGGTGTTGAAGATCCGCACTATGCGCACCGGCACCCCGTGCTCGCGGTGGTAGCCCATCGTCAGGGCCTCGGCGAAGCGCTTGGCCTCGTCGTACACGGACCGGGGACCGACGGGATTGACGTTGCCCCAGTAGGACTCCGGTTGGGGATGCACCTGGGGATCCCCGTAGACCTCCGAGGTCGAGGCGAGGTAGAAGCCGGCGCCCTTGGCCCGGGCCAGCTCGAGGGCGTTGCGGGTACCCAGCGAGCCCACGTCGAGGGTGGCGATCGGGTTGCGCAGGTAGTCGGGTGGGGACGCCGGCGAGGCGAAGTGGAAGACCCAGTCGATTTCGCCCCCGACCGACAGGCCCCGGCTGACGTCGGCGTGCAGCGCGTCGAACCCGGGACGATCCCGCAGCCCCTCGAGGTTGGCGTCCGAGCCGGTGAGCAGCGAGTCCACGCTCACCACCTGCCAGCCCTCGTCGAGCAGCCGGGCGCAGAGGTGGGAACCGAGGAAACCGGCCCCGCCGGTGACGACAGCACGCATGGGAACGCTCCAGGGTCAGCAGGCGGCGCACCCGGCATCTACCGGGTGTGGGAGCGTCCACGATAGCGGCGCATATCGGGCGAGGGAAGGGCGTTGCCGGGCACGTCCCTCCTCGGGCCGGTGCGGTTCCTGCTCGGGAGGCACGTCGGGATCGTCGAGGTGTTCGGGGTCGGGTCCCGGCCCGGGGGCCGGATCCGGGCCGGGCTCCGTCCCGCCGCCCCTGCCAGGACGTGGGTCCGGATCGCCGGGGGGCCGGGTGTGGGCCTGGGGGATCGCCTGCACCGACATCGCCGGCGGGGTGCCTGCGCGTGGATTACCCGGGGCGCCGGGGACGCCGACCCGGACCCGGGCGGGGTGCCTGCGCGTGGATTACC
>CADDZG010000004.1 GCA_902812355.1 Actinomycetota bacterium
CTCGACGACGAGCTCGCGCTGCTGGACCACGACCTTGTGCTGGATCGAGGCCTTGAGGTGCGCGAGCCGCCGTTGCTCCGCGGCGGCCCGCTGCCGCGCGGCGTCGAGCTCGCGCAGCTCGATGCTCAGCTGGCGCCGCTCGGTGGCGAGACGTTCGAAGACGCGCAGCTGGCGGGACTCGGTCGAGCTCAGGTACTGCATGCGCGACTCGATGTCGCCGAGGTTCTTGGCCGACAGGAAGAGCTCGAGTGACGCGGACGGCCCACCCTCGTACATCTGACGCGCGTAGCGCACGGCACGACGCTGGTGCACCGCGATGCTGTCGCGCAGGTCGTGAACCCGAACCCGTGTGGTGCGGATGCGGTCGCGCAGGTCCTGCAGGCGCTGGTGCGTGGCGTCGTAGTTCTCCACCGCGCGCTCGAAATCGAGGCGCAGCTGGTGTAGGCGCGCCTTGGCCGATACCACGTCCGAGTGGCTCGGCGCGGCCGACGACGCTTGCCCGCCGAGGACCCCGGTGAGCGTCAGCGTCCCCGCGATCAGCCCCGCGACGAGCAGTGAGGCTGCCCGTGTGCCCCCGCGATAAGACACGCCGAGCACGATACCGCGTCTCGCGCCCCAGATGCACGCGCCGCCGGTGGTCGTAGCCTGACGTCGCCTCGAACGATCCGCCCGAGAGATGGAGGAGTGGAGATGGACCAGGCGCTGCAGCTCGTCGGCGCGCTGATGATCCTGGTTGCATTCGTGCTGGCGCAGGCGCGGCGCCTGGACGTCCGTTCGTACCTCTACCTCGGAACCAACCTCGTGGGCTCGGGGCTGCTGGCCTACGTCGCAGTGGTCGGCGAGCAGTGGGGCTTCGTGCTGCTCGAGGTGGTCTGGGCCGCGGTGTCCCTGTGGGGGTTGATCGGACGCCTGCGCGTCCGGGCGCTGTCATGAGCCTGCGCCACAGGGGATCGCACCGGCGTGCTAGGCAGGAGCCATCGGGGACATCGACCTCGAGGAGGTGCGTATGTGTTACGAGCCCTCGGCCCGGCCCCCGCTGCCCCCGATCGCCGGAGCTGCGGACGTCTCGGGCCGTCGCGATCTCACCCTGCAGGCCGCCGACGGCAACTCCTTCTCGGCGTTCGCCGCGACCCATGCCGATCCCGGGGGCCCGGGCATCGCGATACTTCCCGACGTGCGCGGGTTGCACCCCTTCTACAAGGATCTCGCCGTTCGCTTCGCCGAGGCCGGCGTGCACGCCTGCGCGATGGACTACTTCGGGCGCACCGCCGGCAGCGGTGAACGCAGCGACGACTGGGACTACTGGCCCCACGTGCAGAAGACCGACCCCGACCACATCGCCACGGACGTCGCTGCGGTCGTTTCGCACCTGCGCTCGGAGGACGGCGGCGCAGCCGAGCGCGTCTACACGGTCGGATTCTGCTTTGGGGGGCGGGCATCGTTCAACCAGGCCGCCCGCGGCCACGGTCTCGCCGGGGTGATCGGCTTCTACGGACGCGTGCAGCGCGGCGACGACTCCGACACCGACGCCCCGGTCGATCTCGCGGCGCGCTACGAGTGCCCGGTGCTCGGCCTGTTCGGAGGCGCGGACAAGGCGGTGCCGCGCGCCGCGGTGGACGACTTCGAGCGCGCGCTGGACACGGCCGGCGTGCCGCACGAGATCCACGTCTACGAGGGTGCGCCGCATTCCTTCTTCGACCGTGCCTACGCGGACCACGCCGCCGCGTGCGACGACGCGTGGCGCAGGATGCTCGCCTTCATGGGCGTGCGCTGAGCGACCGGCAAGCTGCGGACCTAGGACGTGCCGGACAGGATCCGTCCGTCGCGCATGTTCACGACCCTGTCGGCGGCGGCCGCCACCTCGTCGTCGTGCGTCGCGATCAACAGCGCGGTGCCGCGCTCCGCGGCTTCGTGCATCGCATCGAGGATCCGCGCTATCGAGGCGCGGTCCTGGTGCGCGGTGGGCTCGTCGGCCACCAGCAGGACGGGGTGGCCGCACAGGGCCCTCGCGAGGGCGCAGCGCTGCTGCTCGCCGATCGACACCTCACGGGGGTAGCGATCGGCGAGATGGTCGATCCCGAGGCGCGCCGTCAGCCCGGATGCGTCTAGGGCCCGTCCGGACAGCTTGCCCGGCAGCCGCACGTTGCCGCCGAGGGTGAGCTCGTCGAGCAGGCCGAGGGCCTGGGGGACCACCGCGACCTCGTCCCAGCTCGGCGGCGAGCCGACCGCCACCGCCCACGAGAGCTCGCCCGCGTCGGGTTGCTCCCATCCCGCGACGATGTTGAGCAGGGTCGACTTGCCCGACCCCGACGGTCCCATCAGAGCGACGACTTCGCCGCGCGAGACCTCGAGGTCGGCATCGCCGAGGGCCACGATCCGCTCGGATCCCTGGGTGTAGGTCTTGCACACCCCGCGCAAGTGTAGGAGCTCCCCGCCCTGGGGACGGGCCGATCTGGGGGCGCCGGGCCGACCCGCTGGAGCCTCGCCGGCGTCCACGATCTTGCCCCACTCGATGTGCAGGACCTCGTCGGCGACGTCGAGGATGCGCGGGTCGTGGGTCGCCACCACGAAGCCGGTGCCCGCGTCGGTGCGCCGGCGCATCGCCGCGATCAGCAGCTCGGCGGAGTCGTGGTCGAGCTCGGAGGTGGGCTCGTCGGCGATCACGAAGGCGGGCGAGCCGAGCAGGGCGTGGGCGAGCCCGGCCCGTTGCTGCTCGCCACCGGACAGACGATGGGGCAGCTGGTGGGCGCGCCGCTGCAGCCCGAGCTGCGCGAGCAGGGCATCGCCGCCGGCCGCGTCGCGCGGGCCGAAGGCTCGCAGGTGCTGTGTGACCGTGAGGTAGGGCAGCAGGTTGTCGGCGGGGGCCTGGAAGATGTAGCGCAACCCGGCCCCGCGCATGTCGCCGACGTCGTACACCGAGGCTCCCCGGCGGTAGGCGACGTTGCCGGTGGTCGGACGGTCGAGGCCGGCGAGGATGCGCAGGAGTGAGGACTTGCCGCTGCCCGACGGTCCCATCACCACCGTGAACCTGCCCGACCGGAACACCGCGTCCACGCCGCGCAGGGCCTCGACCCGGCTCGTGGCCGTGCGGTAGACCTTGGTCACCCGGCGGCACTCGATCGTGGCCGCGTCAGCCGACACGGCGCATCTCCTCGCTCAGGCGGGCACTCCGGCCCGAGCGCTGGGCGATCCACGCGCCGGCGAAGGCGACCGCGATCGCCCCCGCGAGCAGGGCGGGGATCAGGACGAGCGGCAGCACCAGCAGGGGTGCCGGGGGGACGCTGGGCACGGTGTCGATCCACGAGTGCGTGAGCGCGGTGAGGGCGTAGCCGCCGGCCAGGGCCACCGCCGCGGCCAGCACGAGGATCGCTCCGACCTCCCCGGCGACGGCCAGGAGGTGCTCCCGCGGCCGCAACCCCATGCGCGCTGCCAGCGCCGCAGCCACGACCCGCTCGCGCTGGCGCACCTGCAGGTACAGCAGCAGGGCGAGCACCGACAGGAGGGCGGCGCCGACCCCGAGGGCGCGCAGCACCCGCAGGGTGCTCTGGGCGGCGACGTAGGTCGGCTGCTGCAGGATCCGCTGCGCGGTGAGGATGTCGGAGCCCGAGAAGCCGGCGCCGCGCAGCGCGGCTTCGGCGCGTTCGCCGCGCACTATCAGCTGGGGAGCTGCCGCCAGGGACAGCGGATCGGTGCCCCCGGCCGCCTGCACCGCACGCGCGAACGGCCCCTGGGCCACGACGACCCACGGGGTGTCCCCGAAGATCCCCGGGAAGGCGGCGGCGGTCGCCACCGGCGTCACCGCCACGGCCGCTCCCTGCACGTCGAGGGTGTGACCCCCGGCCGGCGGGGGATCGCCCACCGCAACGTAGGGCAGGCTCTGTCCCGGGGCCTCGAGCCGCTTGAGGATGTCGCTCAGCGAGGTCCCCGAGAAGGCGTCGTTCCAGCGCGCCGCCCGGGCGAAGGACGACGGGTTGATCGCCAGCACCCCGACCGGGCCGGCCCCCTGCAGGGTTGCCGCCGAAGTGATCTGGTACAGCTTGGACGCGGGGAGCCGGAAACCGGACGGGGGCCGGTAGCCGGCGTCGACGGCGACGGCGGCGTCGCCCCCGGTGAACACCGATGCCTTGGCCTGGGTGGTCGTCTCCAGGGACGCCACCATCGCCTGGGCGTAGGCGAACAGCCCGAGCGACGTCGCGGCGGCGACCAGCAGCGTGATCGCCACGCCGGTGGACGCCCCCAGGCGGCTGAGCGCGAGGAAGGGGGCCGGGCGCAGGGCCTCGGCCGAGGGGGTGAGCCGGGCGAGCCCCCGGCGCGCCGCGCGGGCCACCATCGTCGCCCCCGCCACCAGGGCCAGCAGGGGGAAGCCCAGCAGGAGATAGGTCGCCTCGGTGGCACCGCCGCCGGCGAAGGAGATCCTGCCTCGGCCGGCGACGACATAGGTGGCGATCGCACCGGCGGCCACCACCACCTCCCACGGCAGTCGCCCGCGGCGTTCGACGTCCGCGCCGCGGGGATGCAGCAGGGCGCGCGCCGCCATCAGCGTCACCGTGGCGAGGGCTGCGAGGGCGAGCGGGAGCGCCACGCCGATGCGGGCGAGCGAGGCGGCAGCCGCGGAAGGGTCTGTGCGCGCCGAAGGCGCAAGCAGTCCGGCCCCCACGAGCGCGAGGCCGTAGCCCGCCGCCGCCCCGGCCGCAAGGGGCAGAACGCTCTCGAGCACCGCTCGTAAGGCGATGCTACGCGGGCGCCATCCCCGGGACAGCAGCAGGAGCATCTCGTCGCGCCGGCGGCGGGCACCGTAGACCCCGGCGGACGCGATCACCGCCAGGGCCACCAGCGCCCCGGCCCCCGAGATCGCGGTCACCGGCGGGCGCAGGGCGGTGAGGCGGGCATCCACCTGCTGCAGCTGGCCGGTCAGTCCGGCGGCCTCGGTCGACACCGATGCGGTGGTGAAGAAGCACGCGGCCCCGCAGCGGAAGGTCGCCCCGAGCCTCGTCTGGGGGTCGGACAGCCGCTCGATCAGCGAGTGCAGGTCGCGCGCTGCAGCCCGTGCCCCGTCGTAGGTCGGCGGGGGGTGCATAGATACCGGCACCTCCCAGCGCAGATCGACGGTTGTCTGCCCGAGGCGGCGCAACAGATGGGTCACCGCCGACTGGGACCCGATCACGAACGGCGGGGGAGGCGGGGCCATCGGCGACGGCGCCCGGATCTCGTGTATGAGGTTGGCCCAATAGGGGTTGGAGGTGTCGAACACGAGGTCGCGGTAGATGCCCGACACCCTTACCGACACCCGGTGCATACCCGGCGTGAGACCGGACAGGCCGGGGGATTGCCCGCTGCTGTCGAAGCGCAGGGTCAGCCTGTCCCCGGGACGCAGGTGGAGGTCGTGCGCCGCGGTGTCGGGGACGAGGAAGCCGTGGGGGGAGCCGGCCTCGATGCGCACGTGCCCCGCCGCCCCGGTGCGTGCCATCAGCCGCAGCGCGGTGGACGCGCGTCCGGCGGACGCGCCGAGCGGCATCGACATCATGGTGGTGACGACGGGGCCGAGGCCCGGCATCCCTGCAGTTGCACGTGCCAGGGTCGTGGTCTGATGCACGAAGCGGTTGCGCGCGACCACCCGCAGGTTGCGGTCGAAGCGATCCAGCGTCTCCCGGCGTTGCATGAAGAAGCCGCTGCCGTAGGGACCGATCGAGGTCAGCGAGGCGTGCAGCGCGCTCGACGCGGTCGCAGACAGGTACAGCGGGCCGAGGGCGAGGGAGCCGGCGAGCAGCAGGGCACCGACCGCGGTGGCGACCAGAAGCCCGGGGAAGTGCCGCAGCACGAACGGCGAGCGGGTCCACAGCGGGTCCGGCGAGACGAGCGCTCGCATCCCGGGACGCCGCCACCGTGCCGCCGCCGCTTCACCCTCTGCGCGCACAGTCGCCCCCCAGCTCGTGCTACCGGACCAGACCTGGCCACACTACTAGGCATGTAGTAGTGGGTCCAGGTGGCCCCGGGGGGTCAGGCCGGTGAGAGCTCGTCGGAGACGCCGTCTCCCGGAGCGAAAACGCTCGCCCGGGACAGATCGATGTAGACCCTGCTCCCGGGGGCGATGCCGTCGAGCTGCGAGGGCGGCAGCTCGGCCGTCAACGTCTTCATCGCATCCAGGCGCAGCCGCACCCGGGCCACTGCTCCCAGCGGTGTGACCGACTCGACCTGCGCGGGCACCGACGCACCGCTGCGCTGCACGGGGGAGAGGACGAGGTCGTGGGGGCGGACGTAGGCGACCGCCGGGGACCCGTCGGCGAGTCCGTCGGCGCCCGCCACCAGAGCATCGCCGTACTGCACGTGACCCGAGATCACGGTGCCGCTGAGGACGTTCGCCGCACCGACGAAGCCGGCGACGAAGGGGGTGGCGGGCCTCGAGTAGACATCGGCCGGGGAACCGACCTGCTCGACCCTGCCCTCGTTCATGACCACGATCCGCTGGGCGAGCTCGAGCGCCTCCTCCTGGTCGTGGGTCACGAGCAGGCTCGTCACGCCGAGCTCGCGGTGGAGCTCGGCGAGCCACGTCCGCAGCTCCTGGCGCACCCGTGCGTCGAGCGCGCCGAAGGGCTCGTCGAGCAGCAGCAGACGCGGGCGCGGCGCCAGCGCTCGCGCCAGCGCGACCCTCTGGCGCTGGCCCCCCGACAGCCGGTCCGGGTAGCGGTCGGCGAGGCCCTCCAGCTGGGTCAGTGCGAGGAGCTCGTCCACCCTCTGATCCCGCTGCGCCTTCGGGACCTTGCCGACCTTGAGGCCGAAGGCGATGTTGCGCCGCACGGTCATGTGGCGGAACAGCGCGTAGTGCTGGAAGACGAAGCCCACCCTACGGTGCTCGACCGGCCCGTGGGTCTGCTCCTCGCCCTCGATCCACACCCTGCCGGCGTCGGGCACCTCGAGCCCGGCGATGATCCTCAGCACCGTGCTCTTGCCCGATCCGGAGGGGCCGAGCAGCGCGGTGATGCTTCCGGACGGTGCTTCAAAGGAGACGTCCTCCACCGCCGTGAAGGAGCCGAAGCGCCGGGTTATCCCCTCGAGCCGTATCGCGCTGCTCATGCGACCTCCCTGATCCTGTCGTGACGGCGCCGCAGCGCCTCGATCCCGGTCAGCAGGAGCACCGATACCGCCGCCAGGCACAACGACACGACGTAGGCCGCGCCCGGCTGGCGGTTCTCCATCGCCCGGTAGACGAACAGCGTGGCCGTCTCGGTGCGCCCCTGGATCGCGCCGCTCACTATGAGCACGGCACCGACCTCGCCTATCGAGCGAGCCGCGGACAACGCGATCCCATAAGCCAGCGCCCATCGCAGTTTGGGGACGGTGATGTGGCGGAACACTTGCCACGCCGAGGCCCCGAGGGTGCGCGCTGCTTCCTCCTCCTCGGTGCCCGAAGCCTCGAGGACCGGGACCACCTCACGGATCGTGAAGGGCACGGCGATGAATGCCGTCACCAGGACCATCGACGGCAGCGCGAACAGCACGTGGATCCCGTGGGCGGCGAGGGTCGGTCCGAACCAGCCTGTGCTGCCGAACAGCAGCACCGCCATGAGGCCGACGACCACCGGCGACAGCGCAAATGGCAGATCGATCAGCGCATCGACCAGTCGGAGGCCGGGGAAGGAGTCGCGCGCCAGCGTGAGCGCGGTCACCACCCCCATGACGGTGGTCGCGGCCACGACGAGGCCGGTGATGATCGCGGTCAACAGGAACGCGTGGACGACGTCGGGCGCGGAGAGCGTCGATACCACCACGTCCCACCCTGCGTGCACGACGCTGAAGACGATGCCTCCCATGGGGGCCAGCAGGAGCACTCCCACGTAGGCGAGCGCGGCGGCGATCAGCAGGCCCCTCACCACAGTCGCCCGTACAGACGGACCGGGGAACGGGGCCGCAGACAGACGGCCGGCCGGAGGGGCCGCGTTCATCGCCGGTTCCCCCAACGTGCCACCGCATGGTTGGTCGTCAGGATCACGCAGAGGGAGACAAGGAACAGCAGGGCCGACACGGCCGCGGCCTCCGCGAAGCGGAACTGACCCGTGAGCTGGAAGATGTACACCGGCGCGGTGAGGGTGTGGCCGGCTATGTTGCCGGCGACCACCACCACCGCCCCGAACTCGCCGATACTGCGGGCGAACGCGAGCAGGGCTCCTGCGGTCACGGCGGGACGCAGATGCGGCAGTACAACCTGCAGGAAGATGCGGGCCGGCGACGCTCCGAGGACGCGAGCCGCTTCCTCCTCGGCGGGATCGAGATCCTGCAGCACGGGCATCACGGTGCGGACGACGAAGGGCAGGGTGACGAAACACAGCGCCATGCCGATGCCGATCGGGGTGAAGACCACCTGTATCCCGAGCCGGTCCAGCCATGCCCCGAGGGGTGACGACGGCCCGTAGAGGGTCACGAGCATGACCCCGGTGACGAGGGTCGGGATCGCGAAGGGGAGGTCGATCAGGGTCGCCAGCACGGCACGGCCCGGGAGCCGGTATCGCACCAAGACCCACGCCACCAGCGTGCCGAATACGGCACCGACCGCCGCCACGATCGCCGCGCTGGTGAAGGTCAGCTCGAGCGCGGCGATCGCGCCGGGGTAGGCGAGCGCGTTGCGCAGGGAGGTGAGTCCCGCAGCGAAGCCCTCGTGGACCAGGGCGGCCACGGGCAGGACGATCATGGCTCCGACGTAGGCGAGGACCGTGAGCCGCCTCAACGGAGGGCCGAGGTCCGGGCGGCGCAGCTGCGCCGCCCGGTAGCCGGTATCCGCTTGCGCCATGGTCACCCCCTGGCGGCCTGGAAGGCCTTCTGGTAGATCCCGTGGTCGCCGAAGATCGTCCTGTCGACCTCCTTCCAGCCCCCGAGGCGGTTCACGGTCCACACGTCCTTGAGGGCGGGGAAGCGTCCGTGATCGCCGGAGATAGCGAGCTTGGGGTTCTGGGGCCGCAGGTAACCCGCTTGCGCGTAGGCCTTCTGCGCCGCTGGCGTGTGCAGGAAGCGCACGAACGCGTTGGCCACGTTCTCGACGCAGTGCGCCTTGGCGTTGGAGTCGACCACCGCGACCGGGTTCTGGATCAGGATCGACGATTTCGGATACACGATCTGGTTCGTGTTCTGCGGGTCGCTGTGTTCGGCGGTGAGGATCTCGTTCTCGTAGTTGATGGCGACGTCTCCGTTGCCCGACTCGAAGTTCTCGAGCGAATCGCGCCCGGACTTGTCGAACGCGACCACGTTGCGGAGCACGCCCTCGAGCAACCTCTCCCCAGCCGCCTCTCCTTGGCTACGCGCGACCGACCCGTAGATCGAAAGGATGTTCCATCGGGCCGCGCCCGAGGACGCCGGGTCGGGGGTCAGCACCTTCACCCCAGGCCGGGTGAGGTCGCGGTAGTCGTGGATGTGCTTCGGATTGCCGTGCCTGACCTCGAAGGCCACGACGGAGTTGGTCACGTACCCATGGCCGGGGCCAGCATGCCAGTCGTGGGTGATGAGACCTGCCTTTTTGATCGCGTCGACGTCGGGGGCGAGCGACAGGGCCACGACGTCGGCGGGGAAGCCGTTGATCACCGCCTGGGATTGCGTCCCGCTGGCCTGGTAGGACTGCAGGAACTGCACCGTCTGGTGCGGGTGCTTCTTCTGCCAGTAGGACTGGAACAGGGGAATGATCGCCCCGTAGGCGGGCCCCGCGGTCGAGTACGCGGCCAGACTGATCGTCGGCTCCGAGGTCGGCTTGCATCCGGCCGCCTGAGCCGACGGGCCCCCGCCACCGCAGGCGGTGGCCGTGAGGGCAACCACGCCCACTGCCGCCGCCACGCGGGTCGCAAGCCCGATGCGCATCGTGTGGTCCTCCTTCCGATCGCGATCTCCGGTGCGTCCGGTCGATCGAAAGGCGGTTACCTCAGGCGAGCCGCTCCTTGACCGAGGTCTCTATCGAGACCACCTGGCCCTGGTGGACCTTGATGAGGATCGACCCGTACTCGATGCGCGCCAGCGCTCTCGCCACCTGATCCAGCACCGCGGTCCGGCCCTCCGGGTCTCGGCGGGCGTCGCGGCTGTCTGGCGTCGATCCCCTGCGAGCGGTCGCCGTCATGGCGACACTCTTACAGGAGTGTTGCTGGAGTGTCAAGTCACTCGCCGGCGGGCTGTGGTCGACTAACGTGACGCAACGTCGGTGCCGAGGAGGAGGGCGAGTGGAGGTCGCGGTCGTGTTCGTCGCCGCGCTCGGCACCGCGGTGGCGACCGGCCTCGGGGCCCTGCCGCTGGCTGGCCTGCGTGGAGCTGCGGAACGCTGGGCCGCCCCGTCGGGCGGTCTCGCCGGGGGTTTCATGACGGGTGCGAGCCTCGGCCTGCTTTACGAGGGCGGCGGCCGCAGCATCCCCGCCACCGCGATCGGTGCGCTGCTGGGGGCCGCCTTCGTCCTCGTGTCGGCGCGTGTTCTCGAGCACCGGCACGACCTCGGGATCGCCGGGCTGAAGGAGGCGGATGCGCGCCGGGCGCTGGCCATCATCGGTGTGATGACGATCCACAGCGTCACCGAGGGCGTGGGCGTAGGGGTCGCGTTCGCCGGAGGACACCCCTTCGGGGCCCTGATCGCGGTGGCGATCGCCCTGCACAACGTGCCGGAGGGCCTTGCGATCAGCCTCGCCCTCGTGCCCCAGGGGGTCGGCGTCGGGCGCGCCGCGCTGTGGAGCATCTTTTCGAGCCTGCCCCAGCCGGTGATGGCGGTGCCCGCCTACCTCGGCGTCCACCTCGTCACCGCGGCGTTGCCCTGGGGGCTGGGCTTCGCCGCCGGGGCCATGCTGCTAATGGTCGCGGTCTACATCATCCCCGAAGCCCGTGCGTCGTTGTCGGTGGCTGCGGTGAGCGGGCTCACGATCGCCGGCGCGGCGGCGATGCTGGGGGCCGGCTTCGCCCTCGGTCTGTGACGTACGGCCTAAGGCTCGGGTGCCAGGGCCGAGTGCGGCGGCGTGGGGGCCGGCGGGGTCGATCTCCCGCAGCAGGCGGTTAGGGCCTCGATCAGAGCCCCCTTGAGAGGCAGGGACGCCACCTCCTCGCCGAGCCAGCGCGGGGTGAGCACCCTGGCGCGCTCCGCCGCGGCCGCCTCCAGAGCGTTCCGCAGCCGTTCGTGGTCCTCGGCGCTCGGCCGCTCACCGCCCCGTTGCAGTCTGGCGTAGGCGGCGAAAGCGTCGTCCGCCCGGTCCAGCAGCTCGCTCAGGTCCTCGGGCAGCACCGCGCCTGTGTCGGCGCGCTCGCACGCGTTGCTGAGCGAGCGCGCCAGACCGCGCAGCTGGATGCAGGCGTGCTCGAGCTCGGTGAGCGCGGCCCGGCGGCGGTCGAGGATTCCGCCGGTAGGCGGCGGGCGAGCGTCTCGTAGACCGTCACCTGGACCACGATGATCGCCGCCAGCGGGGCGAGCAGAGGCACCGCGGTGTGTAGGAGCTCGGCGGCCAGCCCCCATGCCAGTGCTGCGGCGCAGGCCGACCGGGCGATGCGCAGCAGCGTGTCGCGGTCATGCAACAGGGAGCGGAGGCCGGGGGAGCGGACCCGCCGCGACGCGGCACCGATCCGGCGTCTGAGCTCAGGGAGGTTGCGCACGTCGCTCACCTGCGGTCGCACCTCGTTGCCGCCACCTTCCCACGACCCGTGGCCCTGCGGCGCCGCGGGGAGGTCGGGAGGGTTAGCCTTCCCGCCGTCATCATCGCCCGATCGCTGCAGGAGGAACCGTGGACGTAGATCTGTTCTCGAGGCTCGTGGCCACCCCCGGCATCTCGGGGCGGGAGGAGCGGATCCGCTCCGTGGTGCGGGCGGAGCTCGAGCCCATGGTGGACGAGGTCACGGTCGACCGTTTGGGAAGCGTCACCGGGGTGCGCCGGGACGGGGGCCCGCGCGTGATGCTCGCCGCCCACATGGACTCGATCGGGTTCCTCGTGAAGCACATCGACGACGACGGTTTCCTGCGGATCTCCCCCGTCGGCGGCTTCGACGCGCGCACGCTGGTGGCCCAGAGGGTTCTCGTGTGCGGGCGCCGCGACCTCGTGGGGCTGCTGTCCCCGGCGACCAAGCCCGTGCACATCCTGTCGGAGGAGGAGCGCAAGAAGCCGCCGCGCATCGAGGACCTCTTCGTCGACGTCATGCTGCCGGCCGACGAGGTCAAGCAGCTGGTGGCGGTCGGCGACCCGGTGGTGCTGCACCGCGAGCCCGTCGTCACCGAGCGCGCGGTCACCGCTCCCTACCTCGACGACCGGCTCGGCGTCTATGTGCTGCTGTCGGCGCTGCGCGCCGCGAGCCGCGCCGGCGCCGAGGTGTACGCCGCGGTGTCGGTTCAGGAGGAGGTGGGCCTGCGGGGCGCCCGGGTCAGCGCCTACGGCCTCGACCCCGACCTCGGCATCGCCCTCGACATCACCCTCGCCACCGATACGCCCGGCACCGATCCGAACGAGCGGATCGCAACCGCCGGGTCGGGCGCCGCCATCGGCGTGATGGACTCGTCGTCGATCTCCGATCCGCGCCTCGTGGATGCTTTCAAGCGGATCGCCACCGAGGAGGGGATCGCCCACCAGCTCGAGATCCTGCCGCGCGGCGGTACCGACGCCGGCGCTATCCAGATGGCCCGTGCCGGCGTGCCGGTGATCACGATCTCGGTCCCGGTCCGCTACGTACACACGGCCAACGAGATGGCGCTGATCCCCGACATCGATGCCACGGTCGCACTCGTGGCCCGATTCATCGAGCGGGTCGGCGAGCTCGAGCTCACCTGGTAAGCGGAATCCGTGGAGAGGTAGAGGATGGAACCGAGCGGCGACGGGAGGTGATCGCATGTTGGAAGAGGACGTCAAGAAGCTGGCAGACGGCGCCAACTTCGCAGCCCTCACGACCCTGCTGCCCGACGGCCAGCCGATGACCCATGCGATGTGGGTCGACCACGACGACGAACACGTGATCATCAACACCGAGGTCGCCCGGACCAAGTTCGCCAACATGCAACGCGATCCCAGGGTGACGGTGATGGTGTGGGATCGCGACGACCCGTACCACTACGCGGAGGTGCGTGGACGGGTGGTGGACACGATCCGGGGCCCCGAGGCTCGGGCCCACATCGATGCGCTGAGCCGCAAGTACACGGGCCGGGATTACGACGAGAGCGCGATCGGCAGCGAGAGGGTGATGGTCAAGATCGCCCCGCACCGGCAACGCGTGTACGGGGGCTGACCTCTAAGGACCCGCAGGGCTGCGTGCCTATGAGCCGCAAACAGGAACGTAAGCGCGCTCGCCGGGAAGCCGAGCGGCGTCGCCGGGAGCAGTTGCGTCGCCGGGCGAGGCGCCGCAACCTGCTGATGGGAGGCATCGTCGCGGCCGCCGTCGTGGTGATCGCCGTGGCGGTGTGGTTGCAGGCGTCCACCGACTCGGGCGGCAACGGTCTCGCCCAGGCGAATCCGACGCGGCTCCCGGCGCACCTGCCCGGGGAGATGACGGGTCCACCGCCGTGGCCGGCGAACGACGGGCCCGACCTGCAACGGCGCTTGAAGCTGCTGCATCTGCCCCTGGGGGCCGAGATGCTCGCCTACCACATCCACCAGCACCTGGACGTCTACGTCCACGGCAAGAAGCTCACGGTGCCGGCCCTGATCGGCATCCTGCCGGCGCAGAACAAGCTCACCGTCCTGCACACCCACGACAACAGCGGCATCATCCACGTCGAGTCACCGGTGCGCAAGCCGTACTCGCTCGGCCAGTTCTTCGGCGTCTGGGGCCTGCGTCTGACCCGGGACTGCATCGGGGGCCTGTGCGACTCCGGCTCCGACCGGCTGCGCGCCTACGTCGACGGCAAGCGGGTCGAGGATCCGGCCAAGATCCTCCTGCGCTCGCACCAGGAGATCGTGCTCGCCTACGGGACCGCGTCGCAGCTGCCGGAACCGATCCCGCGCAACTACGACTTCCCGCCCGGAGACTGACCCGGCGAGAGGTGCTCGACGGGTGGGCGGCGGACCCCTGCCGGGTGATGCTACGGCCGGCGATGGGGGAACGCGCTCACCGGCCGAGGGTACGAACTTCCCGCAACCATCCTGGTGACGCGGGCGTCTAAGGGATATAGAGACGAGGAGCAACCTTCACCGCCCACGGGCCGGACCCGCGACCGGCCCGAGAGGCTGAGTGGCCCCCCTGCCGTCAGGGGGGCCACTCCTTTTTTCCTCCCGCCGGTCCGTCACAGCGATCCGGGCGCGAACAGCGCGGTAGCGGCCAGGGCGGCCGCTACCGCCAATGGGGTGAGCACGACGCCGAGGCGTGAGTAGCGAGCCGGTGACGGGTCGGCGCCCGTGGTCCGGGCCACCTGCAGCCAGAACAGCGCCGACAGTGAACCGGTGATCGCGAGGTTGGGGCCGACGTCGAGGCCGATCAGCAAGGCCCGGGGATGCGCCGGAGGTGTGGATGCGAGCAGCACCGCAGCCGGGAGGTTGTTGATCGCCACCGACGTCACCGCCCCGATCGCGGCCGAGGCCGCGTGGTTCGCTCCGGCCATCAGCCTTCCCGGGGCGCCCCACAGCCGGGCGAGCGTGCCGAGCCCGACCATGACGCCGAACAGGCCGCCGAGCAGGGGCGCGTTGAGCGCTTCCACCAGGGGCCGCCCGGCGCGTGCCCGGAAGACGTGGATCAGCGCGGTGACGATGCCGAGGCCGAGCACCGGAAGGGCCGGGGTCTGCAGCGCGAGCACGAGGACGATCGCAACCACGGTGGCCGCGCCCCCCGGGCCGAGCCGCGGACGTGCCGGCCGCTCGACCTTGTTGCCGGCGTCCCCCAGCTCCGTCCGGTGGGCCAGCGCAACTACCGCGATGGTCACGATCACCGCGGCGACCCATGCCGGGAGCATGCGCGCCGCGAACAGCGCGCCGGGCACCGGCTTTTCGGACAGCACGAGCAGGTTGGTGAGGTTGGCGCCCGGCAGCAGGAGCGAGGCGGAGTTGGACATGAACACGCAGCCGAACAAAAAGGGGGCGGGATCGAGCCTGCGGCGCCACGCCATGTGCAGCAGCACCGGGGTGAGGAACACGACCGCGGTGTCGAGGGTCAGGACGGCGGTGACCAGCGCCACCAGGGCCATCGACGCGACGAACAGAGACGGCGTCCCTCCGGGGAGGCTCGCAGCTACCCCTCCGAGCCACGCGAACAAACCCTCGTGCGCGGCCACGGCTCCGATCAGCAGCAGCCCGGCGACGAGGGCGAACGGCGGGTAGGCCTGGGAGACGGCGAGATGGGAAGGCGCCGCGGCGAAACCCAGCGAACATGCCAGCGCCACGGCCCCGGCCCCTGCGATCGTCAGGGCGAAGCGCCGGTTGGCGGGGGTGCGCTCGCCCCCGCCGGCGGCAAGGCCGCTCAGCGGCCGGGCCCCCTGTCCCGATAGCGCTTGCGGGCGTCCTCGATGACCTCCCACGCGACCCGGGAGCCCCTGTAGCCGATCATCGTCGTCTTCTTGTCGGGCTCCAGCACCTTGTAGACGTCGAAAAAGTGCTCGATCTCGTTCAGCAGCGGCCGGTTGAGCTGCTCGAGATCGTGGACGTCGTCGTACACGGGGTCGAACACCGGAACGCAGATGATCTTCTCGTCGGGGCCCTTCTCGTCCTCCATCTCGAGCACCCCAACGGGGCGTCCGCGCACTATGCAGCCGGGGAAGGTGGGATCGTCCAGCAGCACCAGGGCGTCCAGCGGGTCCTCGTCGCGCGCCACCGTCTCGGGGATGAAGCCGTAGTCCGTCGGATAGGTCGTGGCCGAGAACAGCCGCCGGTCGAGGATGATGCGGCCGCGCTCGTGGTCGTACTCGTACTTGTTGCGGCTGCCCTTGGGAACCTCGACGACGATGTCCACGAAGTCGTCAGGCATGGCTATCTCACCCTCCGCATAGACGTCGATGTTCCGAGCCTATTGCTCGACGACGCCCTGGAGGCTCGCGCAGAAGGCACAACGACGGGCTTCGGCAGGGATGCTCGACAGGCACTCCGGGCAGGTCTTGGTCGGGGCGGTCACCTCGGGCTCGGTCTTGCGCCGCGCCATGAGCGCGTTGACCGGCTTGACCACGACGAAGAACAGGGCCGCGGCGATGATCACGAAGTACACGAGCGCGTTCAGGAAGTGCCCGTAGCGGAACTCGGCCCCTCCCACCGTGGCCGACAGCCCGGCGAAGTTGACCGTACCGGGAATCGTCACCAGCGGCGTCAGCAGATCGGCCACGAAAGCGGCGACCACCGCCCCGAACGCGGTGCCTATGACGATGCCGACGGCGAGGTCGACGACGTTGCCCCTGAGGATGAAGTCGCGGAATTCCTTGATCACCTCTCCTCCCTTCCGCTCGACACGGCATGCCTACGCTACCCGTGCCCTGGCCGCGCCGGCGGCAGGGATGGCTATCGTGGATGCATGGTCCCGGTGTCCCCCGATCTCCTGCGGGAAGTGCTCGACACCGTCAACGGCTTCGGCGCCCTGTCCTCGGGGGGCGTCGAGCGCCTCGCGTGGAGCGAGCCGGAGGTCGCAGCCCGCCGCTGGCTGCTGCAGCGCTGCGTCGACCTGGGGTTGGACGCATCGATGGACGAGGCCGGCAACGTATGGGCCTTCGCCGGGCGCCGCCCGGCGGTGATGATGGGGTCGCACCTGGACACGGTTCCCGATGGGGGGCGCTTCGACGGGGCGCTAGGGATCGCCGCCGCCCTCGCCGGCCTCAGCGCGGCGCGCGACCGCGAGGCGCGCGGTTGGGATCGTCTCGGGCTCCTGTGCTTCACCGACGAGGAGGGGGTGCGCTTCGGGCTTGGGATGACCGGCAGCAGGGCGGTGGCGGGCCTGCTGGACGAGCGTGAGGTGGCGGCCGCGGCCGACCGCGACGGCGTCCGCCTGAGCGATGCGATGGCCGCGGCGGGAGCGCGTCCCGGCGAGCTCGGGGCGGTCGCCGCCCGTCGCCGCGACCTCGCCGCCTATCTCGAGCTGCACGTCGAGCAGGGCCGGCGCTTGGACCGGCGTGAGCAGCCGGTGGCCGTGGTGGAGGCGATCGCGGGGATCGATCACCACCGAGTCGAAGTGCGCGGCGAGGCGAACCACGCCGGCACCACACTGCCCGAGGACCGCCACGACGCCTTCCTCGTGGTGGCCGAAGCGGCGCTGGCGGCGGAGCGGGTGATGCGCTCCGAGGAGGGGGTGGCGGCCACGGTCGGGACCGCGGGTGTGATCGGGGGGGCCCAGAACGTAGTGCCGGGTCTGGCGCGCATGTCCCTCGACGTACGCGCCGGCACCGAGGAACGGATCCGCAGCGCGGTCGGTGCGGTGGTGGGGGAGCTCGAAGCGGCGGCCGGCCGCCGCGGCTGCGAGGTGGACGTGGTCCGGACCAAGGGCCTCGCTCCGGCCCCCATGGATCCCGGTTGCATCGCCGCCCTGCGTTCGGCCGCCGGGGCCGTAGGCCTCGACCCTCCGGTGCTGGCGTCGATGGCGGGCCACGACGCGATGAACCTGGTCGCCGCCGGGGTCCCTTGCGGGATGGCGTTCGTGCGCTCGCTCGGGGGCATTAGCCATTCCCCCCGGGAGAGCTCCCGCCTCGAAGACTGCGCCCTCGGGGCCACGGTCCTGCTGGGGGCGGCGCTCGAGCTCGCCTGCGGTCTCCCCGGCTAGCCCGCGCAGATCAGCTTTTGCAGTCGGCCGTATCTCAGCCGGCGAGCCACACCACCCCCAGCGGCGGGAGGCGCACGAGGGCGGAGTGGCCGAGCCCGTGCCAGGGGATCGGCTCGGCCTCGACCCGGCCGAGGTTGCCCACCCCCGACCCGCCGTAGTCCTCGGCGTCGGTGTTGATCACCTCTCTGAAGGTGCCGCCGCGCGGCAGACCGAGCCGGAAACCCTCGCGCACGACCGGCGAGAGGTTGGCGACGCACACCAGCACGCGCTCGCCAGAAGCGTCGAGCCGGTAGAAGGACACGACGTTGTTGTCGGCATCGTTGGCATCGATCCACCGGAAGCCGTCGGGGCTGAAGTCGCGCTCGTACAGGGCCGGCTCGCCGGCGTAGACGCGGTTGAGGTCGGCCACCAGACGCTGTACGCCGCGATGCAGGAGGCCCTGGTCGAGCAGGTGCCAGTCGATCGAACGGTCGTGGCTCCACTCCGCCCACTGCCCGATCTCGCCGCCCATGAAGAGCATCTGCTTCCCGGGATGGGCCCACATGTAGGCGAAGAGGGCGCGCAAATTGGCGAAGCGCTGCCAGTCGTCGCCCGGCATCTTGCCGATCAGCGAGCCTTTCCCGTGCACCACCTCGTCGTGGCTCAAGGGAAGGATGAAGTTCTCGGTGAACGCGTAGACGAGCGAGAAGGTCAGGTTGTTGTGGTGGTAGCGGCGGTAGATGGGGTCCTTGGAGAAGTACAGCAGGGTGTCGTGCATCCAGCCCATGTTCCATTTGAAGCCGAAGCCGAGGCCGCCGAGGTAGGTAGGGCGTGACACGCCCGGCCACGCGGTGGATTCCTCGGCGATCATCATCACGCCGGGGTGATCCGCGTGCACGACCTCGTTGAGCTCCTTGAGGAACTCGATCGCCTCGAGGTTCTCGTTGCCCCCGAAGACGTTGGGCGTCCACGCGCCCTCGGGACGGGAGTAATCCAGGTAGAGCATCGAGGCCACCGCGTCGACCCGTAGCCCGTCGATGTGCATCTCTTCGATCCAGTACAGGGCGTTCGAGATCAAAAAGTTGCGGACCTCGTTGCGCCCGAAGTTGAAGACCAGAGTCCCCCAGTCGGGATGTTCGCCCTTGCGAGGGTCCTCGTGCTCGTACAGGGCGGTCCCGTCGAAACGGGCCAGCGCCCAGTCGTCGCGGGGGAAGTGGGCGGGGACCCAATCCATGATCACACCGAGCCCGGCCTGGTGCAGGGTGTCGACCATGGCGCGGAAATCGTCCGGGGTGCCGAAACGGGCCGTCGGGGCGTAGTAGTGGGATACCTGGTAGCCCCACGATCCCCCGAACGGGTGCTCGGCGAGGGGCAGGAACTCCACGTGCGTGAAGCCCATGTCCCTGCAGTAGTCGGCCAACAGGCGCCCTGCGTCCCGATAGCCGAGGAAGCCGCCGTCCGGCGTCCGCCTCCACGACCCGAGGTGCACCTCGTAGACGGATACCGGCGAGGTATAAGGGTCCTGTTCGGTGCGCCGTTGCAGCCATTCCTGATCACCCCAGCGATGGCGCGGGGCGTGCACGATCGACGCGTTGGCGGGAGGAGCCTCGGTCTGGAACGCGTACGGATCCGTCTTGATCCTCAGCGTGCCGTGCTGGGTGAGGATCTCGAACTTGTACAGCGCGCCGGGACCGACGTCGGGCAGGAACAACTCCCAGATGCCCGACGGACCCATCGACCGCATCGGGTGCAGGCGGCCGTCCCACGAGTTGAAGTCGCCGACGACCCGCACGGCGCGGGCGTTGGGCGCCCACACCGCGAACGACGTCCCGGCGACCCCTGCGATCGCACGCACATGAGCGCCGAGCTTCTCGTAGAGGCGCCGGTGCTTGCCCTCGGCGGCCAGGTAGGTGTCGAGCTCGCCGACCGTGGGAGGGAAGCGGTAGGGGTCGTGCAGCACGAAGGTCTGTCCGTCGGGGTAGGCGACCTCGAGCCGGTAGGAGGTGGGAACGTCTGCGGCCGCGCCCTCGAACACCCCTGCGGGGTGGATCCGCTCGAGCTTGGCGACGACCGAGTCCCCGGCGACGACGTTGATCGCCGTCGCGTCGGGCCGGTAGGCCCTCACTATGACCCCTGCAGGGGTCTCGTGGCGGCCTAGGAAGCCGTGGGGATCGTGCAGCTCGCCGCGCACCAGGCGCTCGAGCTGCTCCTGCTGAGGGTGGCGGGCGCCGGTGCTCATCTGCGCCTCCCCCGTTCGATCACCTCGACGATGCCCCGCAGCGGGATCCGGATCCACTCGGGCCGGTGGTCGCGCTCGTAGCGCAGCTCGTACAGGGCCTTGTCGAGCTCGAACACGTCCAGCAGGGTGAGCGCGTCGCGCCGGTCGGCCGGCAGGAACCCGCCCTCGTGCGCCTTGCCGAGGTAGCCGGCGAGGTAGCGGGCCCGGGCCTGGCGCTCCCACTGCGCGGCCCACGGCAGCAGCCGCCGCCACTCGTCGGAGTCGGGCTCGGCCCGCTCCAGCAGTGTGGCGATCGCCGCGTAGGAGAACGAGCGCAGCATCCCGGCGACGTCTTTGAGCGGGCTCTGCTTGGCCCGGCGCTCGGCCAGGGTGCGCGCCGGCTCCCCTTCGAGGTCGATGATCAGCCAGCCCTGCGGACCGAGCAGCACCTGGCCGAGGTGGTAATCGCCGTGGATTCTCACCTTGGCTCCGTCGGGGGGCAGGAAGCGCAACAGCCCGATGCGCTCGACGAGCTCGTCGCGGTAGCGTTGCAGCTCGGCGGGGCCGTGCTCGAGGGTGCGCTGCACGGATGCCTCGACCGCATCGGCCCACGCCTGGAGGTCGCCTGCGGTCACCGGCTCCGGGGCGATGTCGGGATCGAGGCCCTCGCGGCTCAGGGCCACGTGGAAGGACGCGGTGACGTCGCCGAGCTCCTCGAGCAGCTCGAGCAGGGGTCCGAGGCGCTGTTCGACCAGGAAGGAGATGTCCTCGGCGGCGTCTTCCTCGTGGATTGCGTCATAACAGGCGTGCAGCTCGCGCGTCACCTTGGCCCAGCCCTCTTCGGAGTCGCCGACGTAGGACTGGGCGATCCCGAGGTCGATCACCGCCGGTTCGCCGTCGATCTCGGTCTCGTAGGCGAACTCGCCGACCTGAGCCGGGATGTTCAGGAATCCTTCGTTGGTCAGCGCCCGGTTGAGCTCGAGGTCGGGGTTGGGACCGACCTCGACGCGCCGGAAGATCTTGACGATCACCTGCTCGTCGAGGACCAGCGAGGAGTTGGATTGCTCGGCTCCCAAGACCCGCACCGACCGGCCGCCGGGTGGATCCATGGGGTCGAGGCCGGGGCCGCCGAACCGGAAGGCGCCTTGGTCCCCCTTGAGCGTCACCCCGTGGGCCATGAGCTCGCCGATCACCCCGAGCCGGCCCGGGTCGGTGAACGCGTCCCGGGGGTCGCCGTCGTCGTCGACGAGCAGTGGGAGGTGGTAGCGGTCGTCTCCCCCGTCGGCGTAGAACACGCGCGCCAGGACGAGCATCAGCTTGGGGGGGCCGTCGTCCACGGTCGCCTGATCGTCGATCTCCACGGCGTCGATCCGGCGGCTCTTGCCGCCGAACCAGCGGTGATGGGGGAGCCGGTCTCTCAGCCGTCCAAGATCGATCGCCACCGCCATCACCCCTCGGAGATCAGCTGGAACCAATAGAAGCCGTGTGGGCCGAACGTCAAAAGGTAGGGGAGCTCCCCGATCCTTGGGAAGCGCTCACGACCCATCAGCTCCACCGGGTACATACCCGCGTAGCGCGACAGGTCTAACTCGGCCGCCTGGGCACGGGCCGAGAGGTTGTTGACGCACAGCACTATGTCGTCACCGTAACGGCGCGTGAAGGCGAAGATCGCCGGGTTGTCGGGATGCAGGGCCTCGAAGTTGCCGAGCCCGAACACCGCGTGCTGCTTGCGCACCGCCAGCAGGCGGCGGAACCACTGCAGGAAGCTGTGCTGATCGCGCAGCTCGGCCTCGACGTTGACCGCCTGGTAGCCGTAGACCGGGTCCATGAGCACCGGGAGGTAGAGCTGAGCGAAGTCTGCGCGCGAGAAGCCGGCGTTGCGGTCTCCGTTCCATTGCATGGGCGTCCGGACCCCATCCCGATCCCCGAGGTAGATGTTGTCCCCCATGCGGATCTCGTCGCCGTAATAGATGATCGGTGCCCCGGGGAGGCTCAGGAGCATCGCGTGGAACAGCTCGATCTCGTCGCGTGAGTTCTCGAGCAGGGGAGCAAGGCGCCGCCGGATCCCCAGATTGAGCTTCATCCTCGGATCCTTGGCGTACTCGTTGTACATGTAGTCACGTTCCTCGTCGGTCACCATCTCAAGCGTGAGCTCGTCGTGGTTGCGCAGGAAGATGCCCCACTGGCAGTTGGGTGGGATGTCGGGTGTCTGCTGCAGGATCTCGACTATCGGATAGCGCACCTGTCGGCGAGCGGCCATGAACATGCGCGGCATCAGAGGGAAGTGGAAGCACATGTGGCATTCGTCCCCGTCGCCGAAGTACTGGACGACATCGCTCGGCCACTGGTTGGCTTCGGCCAGCAGGACGATGTTGTCGTAGTCCTTGTCGATCTCCGCCCGAACCCGCTTGAGGAAGGCGTGGGTCTCGGGCAGGTTCTCGCAGCTGGTGCCTTCGCGTTCGAAGAGGTAGGGGACCGCGTCGAGGCGAAAACCGTCGAGTCCGAGGTCGAGCCAGAAGCGCAGGACCGCCAGCATCTGCTCCTGGACCTCCTCGTTGTCGTAGTTGAGGTCTGGCTGATGGCTGAAGAAGCGATGCCAGTAGTACGCGCCTGCTTCCTCGTCCCACGTCCAGTTCGACTTCTCGGTGTCGATGAAGATGATGCGGGCGTCCGAATAGCGCTCCGGGTCGTCGCTCCACACGTACCAATCGCGCTTGGGTGATCCTGGGCGACGTGCCTCCTGGAACCAGGGATGCTGATCCGAGGTGTGGTTCATCACCATGTCGGCGACGACCCGGATCCCCCGCCGGTGCGCTTCGGTGAGGAACTCCATGAAGTCGTTCAGCGTGCCGTACTCCGGCAGGATCGAGTAGAAGTCCGAGATGTCGTAGCCGCCGTCCCTCAGCGGGCTGGAGTAGAAGGGCAGAAGCCACAGGCAATCGACGCCGAGCCACTGGATATAGTCGAGCTTCTCGGTGAGGCCCTTGAAGTCACCGTAACCGTCCGCGTTGCTGTCGTAGAAGCTGCGGACGTAGAGCTCGTAGAAGACCGCGCTCTTGAACCAGTCCGGGGACCTCTCGAGGAGGATGCTCATCTAACCGTCCCGCTTAGTCCTCGATACGGAACACGTGCGCCGGTTCGTCGTAGGGGTCGAGGCGCACGTAGTTTGAGGCGCCGTGCCACGTGTAGGTCGCACCGGTGATGAGGTCGTGCATCTCGTAGGGGGTGTAGGGATCGAGACCCAGAACATCGAGGTCGACGTTGATCGTTGCTTCCTCCCAGCGCACGGGGTTGAGGTTGACGACCACGAGGATCCTGTCGCCCGCCGACGACGTCTTGGAGAAGGCGAGCATGTCGTCCTTGTCGATCGGGTGGAAGTGCAGATTCGTGAGCTCGGACAGGGCCGGGTGCTTGCGCCTGATCTCGTTGATCCTCTTTATGTAGGGAGCGAGCGAATCGGGCCGGTCGTAGTCGCGGTGGCGCAGTTCGTACTTCTCCGAGTGCAGGTACTCCTCGCTGCCGGGATGCAGAGGGGTGCGTTCGCAGAGCTCGTAGCCCGAGTAGATCCCATAGGAAGGCGACAGCATCGCCGCCAGCACGAGCCTGACCTTGAACGCCGGGGGCCCGCCGGTCTGCAGGTACTCGTGCAGGATGTCGGGGGTGTTGACGAAGAAGTTGGGGCGGAAGTACTCGGCCACCTCGGTCTGGGTAAGCTCGGTGAGGTAGTCGATCAGCTCCTGCTTTGTGTTGCGCCACGTGAAGTAGGTGTAGGACTGCGAGAAGCCAAGCTTGGCCAGGGCTTGCATCACCTTGGGCCTGGTGAAGGCTTCCGACAGGAAGATCACCTCGGGATGGCTCGCATGAACATCCTCGATGACCCACTCCCAGAAGGGGAACGACTTGGTGTGCGGATTGTCGACCCTGAAGATCTTCACCCCGTGTGAGATCCAGTGCTCGAGGATCCGGCGCAGCTCCCGCCACAGCCCTTCCTTGTCCTCCGTGTCGAAGTTGATCGGGTAGATGTCCTGGTACTTCTTGGGCGGGTTCTCGGCGTACCGGATCGTCCCATCGGGACGGTGATGGAACCACTCCGGGTGCTCGCGCACCCACGGATGGTCGGGGCTGCACTGGATCGCGAAGTCGAGGGCGATCTCGAGTCCCAGGCGCCGGGCCTCGGCCACGAAGCGGTCGAAGTCCTCGAGAGTGCCGAGCTGCGGATGGACCGCGTCGTGCCCTCCCTCCGGGGAGCCGATCGCCCACGGGCTCCCGACGTCGTCGGGCCCCGCGTCGAGGGTGTTGTTCGGCCCTTTGCGAGCGGTGGTGCCGATCGGATGGATCGGCGGGAGGTATGCGACGTCGAAGCCCATGTCGGCTATGCGTTCGAGCTCGCGCGCCGCGCTCTCGAAGGTGCCGTGCGTGCCCGGCTTGCCCGTGGAGCGGGGGAAGAACTCGTACCACGCGCCGAAGCGGGCCCGGTCGCGGTCGACCCACAGCTCGAGGACCCCGGGGGCGGGAGAGGCATCCTCGCGCGGCGAGTAGGTCACCGCCGCGTGGGTCAGCCACTCGTCGAGCGCGGCCGCGACCCTGGGGTCGTTGAAACCTCCGGCGCGCGGGGGCCGCGGGGCCCTGAGCAGCTCGATCGTCCGCTGCAGCCGGGGCCTCTGCTCCTGCGGCACCCCCTGCAAGGAGGCGAGGATCCGGGCCCCCTCGAGCAGCTCGAGGTCGACGTCCTGGCCGGCCTCGACGCGCTTGATCAGGTCGTCCCGCCAGGTGTTGAAGACGTCGGTGAAGGCGACGATCGTGTAGCGGTAGACGCCCAGCTCGGTGGGGCGGAAGCAGCCTTCGTAGCGATCGTTGCCGCGGTGGGCCATGGGTGCCTCGTGCCAGCCGGTGTCCGAGGGGCCCCGGTAGCGGATCACCGCGGCCACCACGCTCGGGCCCTCGCGCACGATGTCGGCCGACACGCTTACGTCGTCGCCGACGACCGCCTTGGCCCGGTAACGTCCGCAGTCGACCTGCGGGCGGATACCGCTTATGAGGATGCGCCCCGCTTCGAGGTAGGACCTCACGAGGCCGCTCACCTCCCGTCGATGCGCTCGCGCTCCGGCGGGCTCGTCGCCCGACTTCGAGCAGGCTAACCTCTTCAGGCCGGGCGGATCGCGCCCGGCCTGTGGGTCCGTACGAGCGGCGGCGCGCGGGAACCGCCGGAGCGACCCGGTACCGATCGAGTGCAGGAGACAAGCGGACGCGATGAAGGCATTGAGGAGCTTCGCGGTGAGGGCGACGTTGCCTCCTCGCCTGGAGCCGTTGATGCGCATAGCGATGAACCTGCGCTGGACGTGGGATCCCAAGGCGGTCGATCTGTTCCGTTGGGTGGACCCCGTGGCGTGGGACCGCTCGGGCCACGACCCGGTGAGGATGCTCGGCCAGGTAGGGCGGGGCCGCTTCGAGGAGCTGGCCGAGGACGGCCCGTTCGTCGCGTTCCTCGCCGATGCGATCGAGGACCTCGACTCCTACCTGCGGGAGCCGCGCTGGTTCCAGGCGCGCAAGCCCCGGCCGGCGGTGAGGTGTGTCGCCTATTTCTGCATGGAGTTCGGCGTCGGCGAGGCGCTGCCGATCTACTCGGGAGGCCTCGGGGTGCTCGCCGGCGACCACCTCAAGGCCTCGAGCGACCTCGGCCTCCCGATGGTCGGCATAGGGCTGCTGTACCGGGAGGGCTACTTCCGCCAGGAGCTCAACGCCGACGGCTGGCAGCAGGAGCGCTACCCCGACCTCGACCCCTACTCGAGCCCGTTGACCCTCCTGACAAATGGGTCCGGGCAGCCGGTCAAGGTGACGGTCGACCTCGCCGGCACGCCGTGCGCCATCCAGATGTGGCGGGCGGACGTCGGACGCGTCCCGCTGCTGCTGCTGGACACCGACGTCGACGACAACCCCGACGAGCTGCGTACCGTCACCGACCGACTCTACGCCGGGGACGCCGAGCACCGCCTGCGTCAGGAGATAGTGCTCGGGATCGGCGGCATCAGGGCGCTCGAGGCCGCCGGCTTCGATGCCGACGTCTTCCACTCCAATGAGGGTCACGCCGGATTCCTCGGGCTGGAGCGCATCCGCCGCTGCATCGAGGCGAACGACCTCACCTTCGCCGAGGCGCTCGAGGCGGTGCGGGCATCGACGATCTTCACCACCCACACGCCGGTGCCGGCGGGGATCGACGTGTTCCCGGTGGAGCTGATGCGTCCGTACTTCGAGACGCTGGCCAAGCAGTGCGGGGTCACGTTCGAAGAGCTGATGGAGCTCGGGCGCCCGCCGTCGGGGGACGGCGAGACCTTCAACATGGCCGTGATGGGCTTGCGCCTGGCGGCGCGGTCGAACGCCGTGAGCGCGCTGCACGGGCGCGTGTCGCGCGCCATGTTCGCGTCGCTGTGGCCCGACGTCCCCGAAGAGGAGGTCCCGATCGGCTCGGTGACCAACGGGGTTCACACGCCGACGTGGATCGGGCCCGAGATGGCGGAGATCTTCACCCGCCGGCTCGGCCCGGGCTGGGCCGAGGCCGGGGGTGTGCGCTGGGAACGCATTTCCGATGTGCCCGATGCCGAGCTGTGGAGGGTGCGCGAGCGGGCCCGCGAGCGGCTCGTCTATTTCGTGCGCGAACGCCTGCGGCGCCAGCTGCAGGCCCGAGGAGCCGCGGACACCGAGATCGCCTGGACCGACGAGGTGTTCGACCCGGGGGTGCTCACGATCGGCTTCGCTCGCCGCTTCGCGATGTACAAACGCGGCAACCTGATCCTCAGCGATCCCGAGCGCCTGCGGCGCTTGCTGCTCGGCACCCTGCCGGTCCAGATCGTGATCGCCGGCAAGGCCCACCCCCACGACGACGGGGGCAAGGAGATGATCCGCCAGATCGTGCACTTCTCCTCGGACCCCGAGGTGCGCACGCGCATCGCCTTCATCGAGGACTACGACATGGAGGTGGCGCGCGTCCTCCAGCAGGGAGCCGACGTGTGGTTGAACAACCCGCGGCGCCCGATGGAAGCGTGCGGCACCAGCGGGATGAAGGCGGCCCTCAACGGCGCGCTCAACTGCTCGACGCTCGACGGCTGGTGGGACGAGTGCTACGACGGCAGCAACGGCTGGGCGATCGGCACCCGGGATACCTACGAGGACCTCGATTACCAGGATCGCGTCGACGTCAACGCCCTCTACGACCTCTTGGAGCGCGACATAGTGCCGCGCTTCTACGACCGCTCGGAAGGCCCGGTTCCGCGCCGCTGGATCGAGCGCATGAAGTCGTCGATCGGAGGGCTCGGGCACTTCGTCACCGCCGATCGCATGGTGCGCGACTACATCGCGGATCTCTACGAGCCGGCCGCACGTCAGGGCGCGGCGATGGCCGAGCAGGGCTTCGGACGCGCTCGGGCGCTGGCCGCATGGAAGGCCCGGGTGCGTGCGGCGTGGACCGAGGTCGCCGTGCTGGAGGTCGACGGCGACACGGGTCCCGCCGGGGTCGGGGAGCAGCGGACGGTGAGCGCGCGGGTCGCGCTCGGGAGCCTCGGCCCCGAAGACGTGTCGGTGGAGGTCCTGCACGGGCGGGTGGGCCCCAACGACGAGCTGCAGGACCCGGTGCCCGTGCGCATGACCCCCTCGGGGCAGGACGGCGCGGTGTGGACCTTCGTGGGCTCGTTCGCCACCGACGATCCCGGCCTGCACGGCTACGCGGTGCGGGTGACGCCGGCGCACCCCGACCTGAGCGGGGAGATGGATCTCGGGCTGGTGACCTGGGCGGTCTGACGCCGGCGCGCCTCAGGCGAGCGCCGCTCCGGCCGCCACCGCGGCGAACAGCAGGGCCAGGTAGAGCAACGAGTAGTGGAACAGTGCACCGGCTGCGGCCCGGCCGGGCCGCAGCACCAGACGCAGCGACAGCCATAGCAGGACCCCGCCGAGCACCGCGGCCGGCACGAGGTAGGTGAGGCCGAGCATCCCCGACAGTGCCGGCACGAGGGTGATCGCCACGGTGATCACCGAGTAGGCGAGGATCCGCACCACGGTTCGGCGGGTGCCGGCTACGACCGGCAGCATCGGCACGCCCGCAGCCCGGTAGTCCTTCTCGATCAGCAGCGCCAGCGCCCAGAAATGCGGCGGGGTCCAGAAGAACACCGCGGCGAACAGCACCAGGGCCAGGAGATCGAGGTGACCGGCGCCCGCGGCCCAGCCGGCGAGGGGCGGGACCGCTCCGGCGGCTCCACCGATCACGATATTGGCCGCGGTACGGCGCTTGAGGTAGCCGGTATAGACGAGGACATAGAAGAGGTTGCCGGCGAGCGCGAGGGCCGCGGCCAGCAGGTTGAGCGCCGCCGCCATCAGGACGAACGAGAAGGCCGACAGGGCGAGTCCGAACTCGACCGCCGCGCTCACCGGCACCCGGCCGGCGGCGACCGGACGCCGGCTGGTACGCGGCATCACCGCGTCGATGTCGCGGTCGAGGACGTGATTGAGGGCCGAGGCCCCGCCGGACGCGGCGGCACCGCCGGCGATGAGCGCCAGCAGGGCGGCCGGCGCCGGGAGGCCGCGGGCGCCGGCGACCATCGCCGCCACCGCGGTGATCAGCAGCAGCAGCATGATGCGCGGCTTGGTCAGCGTGAGGTAATCGGCCAAAGACCCGGCAAGGCGGACGGGGACCCGCAGCACGCGCCCGGCGAGGAGGGCGGATGCGCCGAAGGCTCCGGCCGCCAGCACCAGGTGGGCCGCCTGCGCACCGGGGACGTCGCCCCCGAGGTAGATCACGCCCCCGACCACCGCATCCAGGAGCACCAGGCCCAGCGCGGCCGCGGCGGGGACGAGCAGGCGGGGATGGGACATGCGCGCGGCGATCGTGCCGGCCACCAGCGGCGCCACCGCCATCGGCGTGAGGGTCCGGTGCAGGAAGCCGAGATCGAACAGCCCGGACAAGACGATCAGGCCGGTCAGAACCGCCCCGGTGAGACAGATCGCCTGCAGCCAGGGGCTCGGACGGGGGGCCTCGGGCTCAGCCACCGTGACGACCCCCTCCGGCGCCGTGCAACTCACGGCGCGCCAGCTCGGCCCGAACCGCTTCGGCCCGGGAGACGTCACGCTCCTCGTTGTCCAGCCAGCGCAGCAACAGGACCGCCATCACCGGCAGTATCACGGATGATCCAAACTCCCACATCATCGCTCCCGCGCGGTGCTGATCGGTGAGGGCCTGCGGTCCCCACGGAGGCGGCAGCGCCGCGTAGTAGTGGTACAGGACCGAGTGCGCTTCCGCCAGGACCGCGCCGACGAGAGCCATCACCGGCATCATGAGGAAGAGGTAAAGGATCCGGGCCGGCGCCGAGGGGCGATGGGGCAGGGGATCGGCCTGCACCACGACCGCCCAAAACAGTAACCCGGTGGCGAGGTAGAGGGCGTGCTCGAGCTCGTGCAGGGGGCCGTCGTAGAGCGTCAGCTCGTACAGAGGCGTGAGGTGGGTGAGCACCGTCGTCGCCGCGAACGCAGACCAGGCGGTGATCGGGTGGGTGAGAGCCCGCCAGATGCGCGACCGCAGCAGGCGCAGCAGGCGCCGCCGGGGCAGGACTCCGGGGTCGCTGCGCAGCAGGAGCGTCACGGGGCGGCCGAGCAGCAACAGCGGTGGAGCCACGAACTGCAGCAGCATGTGCTCGGCCATGTGCACCGACAGCAGGAGGTCGGCATAGTGCCCGACGGGACCGCTGAGCGCCACCAGGACCACGATCAGCCCGGCGGCGAACCACGCGCAGCAGCGCAGAGGCCACGACCTGCCTTCGCCGCGGGTCAGCCGGTGCACCAGCCACGTGTAACCGGCCGCAACCGACACGACCCCCACTACGACGGTGGGATCGATCAGCCCCAACAACACCTTCCGCGCTGCCTCTCTGGAGGACCCACGGGAGCGTCGGGCTCCCCCTGTGAACGGGCGACAGTGTAAACGCCTCCCTCGGGGACCGGGCCGTCACATTAAAGATCGGTAAGAAACGGCGTTCCCGTACTAAGGGTTGCCGGGACCGATCATTAACTTTCCGTCACTTTCGATGGTGATGGGGGAACGCGCTGTTATCTTCGCCGCGCTATCGAGGGATACGCCGTGGGGGAGAAGATGGCGATATCCGGTGCGAGGAACCATGTGAGTAAGCGCGCGGGAGGGCTGCGCCCCCGACGTCTTGCTCCGGTGGTGGGGATCCTCGTCGCACTCGCACTCCTGTCCGCGGCGTGCGTCAAGGGCCGGGCCAATGGCTTCGGCGTCGGTCCTCAGGCGGCGGGACCACCTCCGGCGAGCCCAAGTCCGACCCCGAGCACCCAGGCCGCCGCCGGGGCCCCCACCTACAACGTCTACGTCAAGAACTTCACCTACCACGGCATGCCCTCGCAGGTGCCCTCGGACCGCACGATCTATGTGTCCTTCGCCAACGAGGAATCGTTC
>CADDZG010000005.1 GCA_902812355.1 Actinomycetota bacterium
TCGGCGCGCTCGTATGCCAGCGAGTCGAGCTCGCGCAGCGCGGCGAGGGCGTGAGCCTCCTGCTCGGCCCGCAGCAGCTCGAAGTCTGCACGGCTGAGCTTGCCGGCCTCGACGTCGCGCTCGAGGTCGGCGATCGCCTCGAGCGCCTCGTCCTTGCGCCGCACGGCCTCGGCGAGCAAGGACGCGCGCCGGGGCAGCTCACGGCGCGGGCCGCGCAGCAGGGGGGCGATCACCCACAGCAGCGCCACGGCTGCGGCCGCGGCGACGAACAGGGGCGCGATCACGATCGCCGCCTCGCTTCCGCCAGCTCACGCTCGAGCCGCGCCCGGTCTCCGGGGGCGGCCGGCGGCTCCGGCGGGGGCCCCGGACGGCGGACCCAGCGGCTTAGCAGGAGACCGGCCACCGCCAGGCCCCCGGCGACGGCCGCGGCCGGCAGCAACCACGCCAGCAGCCCAATCCCGCCGGCGGGGGGCTCGGCATCGATGCGCGGCCCATACTCGTTGCGCAGCCACGCCATTATGCGAGCCTCGCTCCATCCCGCGCGCGCCTTGCGCTCGATCCGGGCCCGCAGATGGACGGCTTCCTCGGACGGACAGTTCTCCAGGGTGACCCCGGGGCAGAAGGGAGACATCACCCGCGACGCCACCGAAGACGCGACCTGCTGGGGCCCGGCCCACGCCGGTCCGGCCGCCACGACCACGCAAGCGGCCGCGCACAGGGTCGCCACCAGAGCTCTCACAGCGCGCCCACCGGTTCGGCCGCGGCCCGCTCGCGCGCCGGCGCGGCCGCTTCGGCCCGGGCCCGGCGGGGTTCGGTAAGCAGCACGGTCATGCCGACGAGCATCACCGCGGCGCCGATCCATATCCACATCGTCAGCGGGTTGACGAACGCCCGGAGCTCCGCCGCCCCATCGCGGTGGAGGTTGGTGATGACGAGGTAGAGGTCCTCGGCCGGGGTGCTGCGGATCGCGACCTCGGACTGCCACTGCTGCTGGGCAAGGTGGAAGTCGCGTCGCGGGTGCAGCGTAGCGATCCGGCGTCCGCCGCGGCTCACCGCCACGGTCGCCTGGTGGACCTGGGCCTCGGGCGTGAGGTGGGTGCGGGCCCCTTCGAAGGTGAGGCGGTAGGACCCGACCGACATCGACGACCCCGGCTCCAGCACCCGGGCGCTCTCGGTGCGGAAGGCGGACCCGGCGAGCCCGATCACGATCAGCACGACGCCGAGGTGCACGATGTAACCGGCGTAGCGCCGCCGGTTGCGGGCGACTGTACGGACGAGAGCGGGCAGCAGCCCGGCGTGGTCGCGATGGCGGTAGACGCGGCTGCCTCTTTCGAACTCGGCGATCACCGAGACGGCGGTGAAGGCGCACAGCGCAAAGGCGGTCAAGGCCCCCGGGCTGCGCACCCCGAGGGCCGCCAGAACCGCGGCGGTGATCGCTCCGGCGGCGAGCGGGAGCGCCGCCACGCGCAGCCCGGCGCGCGGGCTCATGCGCCGCCACGACACCAGGGGCCCGGCCCCCGCCAGCAGCAGGATCGCGAGTCCGATCGGGATGAACACCGAGTCGAAGAACGGCGGGCCTACCGACAGGCGCTCGCCGGTCAGCGCCTCGGCCACGATCGGGTAGATCGTGCCCCACAGGACGGTCACGGCCGCGGCGACGAACAGCACGTTGTTGGCAAGGAACACCGACTCACGCGACAGCAAGGAGTCGAAGGTGTGCTCCGAACGCAGGCGGTCGGCGCGGTAGAGCACGAGCAACACGCCGCCGAGCAGCACCGCACCGAAGAAGGGCAGGAACCACCTGCCTACGGGACCCTCCGAGAAGGTGTGGATGCTCGACAGCAGGCCCGAGCGCGTAAGGAAGGTCCCGAACAGCGCCAGCGAGTAGGTGAGCACGATCAGGCTGACGTTCCACGCCTTGAACATGCGCCGGCGTTCCTGGATCACCACCGAGTGCAGGTAGGCGGTGGCGGTGAGCCACGGCAGCAGCGACGCGTTCTCCACCGGGTCCCAGGCCCAGTAGCCGCCCCATCCCAGCTCGGTGTAGGCCCACGCCCCGCCGATCACGATGCCGATCGACAGGGCGCTCCACGCGAACAGGGTCCAGCGACGGGTCCACGTCCACCACGAATCCTCGACCCGCCCGGTGATCAGGGCGGCGACGGCGAACGCGAACGGGATCGAGAAGCCCACGAAGCCCGTGTACAGGAGCGGCGGATGGGCGACCATCCCCGGCGACTGCAGCAGGGGATTGAGCCCGCTGCCGTCGGCGGGAGGGGTGGCCAGGCGGGCGAAAGGGTCGGCCGGCACGAGCAGGAGCACGAGGAAGAAGGACGAGATGCCGGCGAGGATGACCGTGGCCCACCCCGCGAGCGCAGTATCGCGCAGGTGGGCGCGCGACAGCGCGATCGCCGCAAACGCGGTGAGCAGGACGGTCCAGAACAGCAACGACCCGTCCATCCCGCCCCACAGGGCGGTCAGCAGGTAGGGAGCACCGAGCGAACGCGACGAGTACTGGGCGATGTAGGCGACCGAGAAATCGTGGGCGAACAGGGCGGTGACCAGGGCTCCGGCCGCGACGATGGTCGCCGCGGCCGCCACGGCCATAGCCCGGAGCGCGGCGGAGGTGAGATCCCGGCGGCGCCTCCGAGCCCCCACGGCGGCGAGGCCCGCGGCCCCCGCGGCGAATACCAGGGCGCACACCAGGGAGGGGTAGCCGAGCGAGGCGAGCGACCGCACCTCAGTCCTTGGGCTTGAACTTCGACGGGCACTTGGCCAGCACCTGGTCGGCGCGCAGGACGTGGCCGCTGTAGGTCCCCTGTGCGATCACGCTGGCACCGGCCTTGAAGGTATCCGGCAGCGCCGCCCTGGTGGTGACGGTGAGAGGATCCCTGCCGTCGGTGAGACGGAACGTCGTACGCACGCCGTGGTGGCGTACCGATCCGGCCATCACGCGGCCGCCCACCCGGTACTCGTGGTCGGCTGCGGCCGGCCCGAGGCGGGCGACCTGGGATGTGGTCACGAAGAACGACGTGGCGTCGGAGCGGTTCATCGCCCACACGATGAGGCCCGCGACGACCGCCACGATCACCACCGCACCGACCACCAGCTTGGTGGGGCGTCGGGAGACGGCTAGTGGCTGATCGGTCATCCGGTGACCAGAGTAATGCTCCTGCGGCGATGCTCCCGCTGGACGGCGCTCACAGGGTCACGGCGCTGGCGCCCCCGAGGATCGGCAGCGGGAGCAGGTGGAAGCTGAAGTACAGGAAGATCCACACGACGTCCACGAAGTGCCAGTAGTAGCTGATCGCGTCCACCGGGCCGTCGTAGCGGGCCGAGTAGGTCCGGTGTCGGAGGATCAGCATCGACAGCATCACGAGGCCACCGAAGAGGTGGGCCATGTGGAAACCGGTCATCGTGTAGAAGGTCGCTCCGAAGGCGTTGGTCTTGATCGTGAAGCCGTCGCGGATCTGATCCCACCACTCCCACGACTCCCCGGCGATGAACAGCGCTCCGAGCACGAGGGACGCAGCGGTCCAGCGCGCCATGCCGCGGTTGTCGTCGGCGCGGATCCGCACCTGGGCGAGGTGCTGGGTGAGAGAGGACGACAGCAGGATCGCGGTCAGAATCGCGGGACGCAGGACCTCGGCCGGCGGGGTGCCGGGGGGCGGCCACACCGAGGCGATACCCCTCAGCGTGTAGTAGGCGCCGAACAGCGCGGCGAAGAACATCGCCTCGGACGAGATGAACAGCGTCATCCCGAGCACGACTGCCGGCAGGCCGCGGGCCTGGACCCGAGGGATCGCCGCCCTGCGTGCCGCTGCTTCGGTGGTCGTGCTCACTGCGCTCCCTTCCGCTCGAGGAGGTAGCGGATGCCCGCGAGCAACCGCTGCTCGTCGATCTGCCCCGCGACCGGGGTGCCCGCCGCGGCCCCGGAGGACCCGAGCCGCGGCTTGCCGGGATAGGTGCCGCGCGCGCCGATGAAGAAGGTATCGGGCAGCCCGTAGATCCCCATGGCGCGGGCGAGCGACCGTCGCGGGTCCAACACTACGGGATAGGTGACCCCGTAGTGCGCCACGAAGCGCCGGGCGTGGACCGGCTCGTCGCCCGTGGCGACGCCGACGAAGCGGACGCCGCGGGGCCCGAAGCGCCTGTAGGCGCGCTCCAGCAGCGGGGCTTCCTGACGGCACGGATGGCACCACGAGGCGAAGAAGTTGAGCACCACCGGATGGCCGCGCAGATCGGCGGTGGTGAGGGTGCCTCCGTGCAACCGGGGCAGGCTGAACGCCGGGATCCGGGCCTGTGGTCTGCCGTGGGACGCGGGACGGCTGGCGGCCCAGGCGATGGCCCCTGCCGCGGCGACGATCAACACCACGACGACCGGCAGCCGGGCCACCCGCCACAGCCGTCGGCCCCGGCCTCGGGGGAGCTCGGGCACCCAGTCAGGCTACCCGTTTCCGCTATATTTCGAGCCGCGACCTGACGACCAGGGGGCCGGCCGGGGATGACGAGGAAGGCTGGACGGTTACCGAGGGCGGGACCGGGCCTGCGGGCTCTCGCCGCCGCCGGGGTCGTCGCCGTCGCCACCGCGGGGTGCTCGTCCCACGCTCCCCAGGATTTCCTGCGCCCCGCCGGACCCGTAGCCCGGGACGAGGGCAACCTCTGGAACCTGACCTTCTGGATCGCGGTGGCGATCTTCGTCATCGTCGAAGGCCTGATCGTCTTCGCCATGCTGCGCTACCGCTCCCGCCCCGGACGCCGGGCCCGGCAGTTCCACGGCAACCCCAAGCTCGAGGCCGTGCTGGTGGTCGTCCCGGCGCTGCTGCTGGCCGGCATCGCGGTGCCGACGATCCGCACGATCTTCACGGTCGCGGCCAAGCCGACCGGCTCCAACGTGGTCAACGTCACCGTCACGGCCCACCAGTTCTGGTGGCAGTTCGACTATCCGGACTACGGGTTCTCGACCGCCAACGAGCTCCACATCCCTACCGGTGCACCGGTGTACTTCACGCTCAAGGGCGTGGACGTGATCCACAGCTTCTGGATCCCCCGGCTCGCCGGCAAGCAGGACGTAGTGCCGGGGCACGTCAACCACCTCGCCTTGAGCGCCCCGCACCCGGGCCTGTACAGGGGCCAGTGCACCGAGTACTGTGGGCTGTCCCACGCCAACATGAGGTTGCGGGTCTACGCCGAGCCCCCGGCCGCCTTCCAGGCGTGGGCCGAGCACGAGTCGCAGGACGCATCGATCCCCCGCAGCGGGGCGGCGGCGCGGGGTGCCGACCTCTTCGTCAACGGGGCCAAGGACGGCACCTTCCCCGGTGGCCCCGCGTGCGTCAACTGCCACGCGATCAACGGCCTGCGCAACGCCGGTACGCGGCCCGGGCTGATCGGCCCCGACCTCACCCACTTCGCGTCGCGCGACACCTTTGCCGGAGCGACATACTCGAATACGGAGAGCAACCTGCGCCGGTGGCTCGAGGATCCGCCGGCGATGAAGCCGGGCAGTGACATGCCGGACCTGGGGCTCACCCGGCAGCAGATAGACGACCTGGTCGCCTTCCTGGAGGGGCTGAAGTGATGGGGGGTAGGTAGATGGTCTCCACAACGCTCCCGGTGCGCAAGCCCAGGTACCTGCGGAGGACGGCCAAGACCGGTCTGTGGAGCTGGGTCGTCACGGTCGACCACAAGCGAATCGGCATGCTCTACGGCGCCACCGCGTTCCTCTTCTTCCTCGTGGGCGGGATCGAGGCCGAGCTGATCCGCCTCCAGCTCGCCCGGCCCAACGGTCACGTGGTGTCGGCCGACGCCTACAACACGCTGTTCACGATGCACGGGCTAACCATGATCTTCCTGGTGGTCATGCCCATGGGGGTGGCGCTGATGAACTACATCGTGCCCCTGCAGATAGGGGCGCGCGACGTCGCCTTCCCTCGGCTGAACGCATTCTCCTACTGGGTCTTCCTGTTCGGCGGGCTGTTTTTGTACTCGAGCTTCCTGCTCGGGGGTGCCCCCAACGGCGGGTGGTTCGGCTACGCGCCGCTGTCGACCGGTGATTTCCTGCCGGGCGACGGCATGACCTTCTACTCGCTCGGGCTGCAGATGCTCGGCATCGCATCCCTCGCGGGGGCGGTGAACTTCATCGTGACCATCATCAACATGCGGGCTCCGGGGATGACCTTCATGCGCATGCCGCTGTTCACCTGGATGAGCCTGGTCACGTCGTTCTTGCTGCTCTTCGCCATGCCGGTGATCGCCGTGGCCCTGTTCGAGATGATGTTCGATCGGGTCTTCGGAGCGGACTTCTTCAACGTCGCCGCCGGTGGGGACCCGCTGCTGTGGCAGCACCTGTTCTGGCTCTTCGGACATCCCGAGGTCTACATCATGATCCTGCCGGCGATGGGGATCGTGTCCGACGTGATCCCGACGTTCTCCGGCAAGCCTCTGTTCGGCTACCCGGCGATCGTGTTCGCCGGCATCGCGATCGGCTTCATGGGTTGGGGGGTGTGGGCCCACCACATGTTCGCGGCCGGGCTCGGTCCGGTGGCCAACTCGGCGTTCACTCTGTCCACGATGATGATCGCGGTGCCCACCGGCGTGAAGATCTTCAACTGGCTCGGCACGATGTGGGGCGGGTCGCTGCGCTTCAAGACCCCGATGCTGTTCGCCATCGGCTTCGTGATGATGTTCGTGGTCGGGGGCCTGTCGGGTGTGACCCACGCGGTGGTCCCGTCGGATTACGAGCAGACCGACACCTACTACGTCGTCGCCCACTTCCACTACGTGCTGTTCGGAGGGTCGATCTTCGGGCTCTTCGCCGGTCTCTATTACTGGTGGCCGAAGTTCTTCGGGCACATGCTCAACGAGACGATCGGCAAGCTGCACTTCTGGGTGATGCTGATCGGCTTCAACCTGACCTTCGCTCCGATGCACATCCTCGGCCTCCAGGGCATGCCGAGGCGGATCTACACGTACCCGGGCAACATGGGCTGGAACATCCCCAACTTCGTCGAGACGATCGGTGCCTTGATCATCGCAGCGTCGATCCTCGTGTTCATCGCCAACGTCGTGCTGTCGCGCCGGCGAGAGGCGCGTGCGGAGCTCGATCCGTGGGACGCCCGCACCCTCGAATGGCTCACACCCAACCCTCCGCCCGAGCACAACTTCGACGAGATCCCGCTGGTCCGCCACCGCGACGAGCTATGGCATCGCAAGTACGCACCGACACCGGAGGGTGTTCCCACCCGCATCATCGCCGGCGGTGAGCGCACGGCGGCCGACGCCCCCGCGCACGAGGCGCACGGGATCCACCTGCCGTCGGGCTCCTACATGCCGGTGATGGCGGCGATCGGTCTGCCCGTGACCGCTTACGGGCTGCTGTTCTTCCCGCCGCTCATAGGGCTCGGGCTGCTGATCATCCTGACCGGCTTCTTCGGATGGGTGCTGGAGCCTCAGACGGTGGAGGAGGGCTATTGAGCGCGCACGTCCCTGCGGTGCCCGAGGCCCACGAGCATCACACGAGCACCGGGCTGTCGAACAACAAGATCGCGATCTGGGCCTTCCTCGGCTCGGAATGCCTCTTCTTCGGCTCGCTGATCTCGACCTACATCCTGTACCACAACCAGACGAACGGGGGCCCGACCGCGGCCGAGACCTACAACATCCCGTTCACCGCGATCGTGTCGTTCGTGTTGGTGCTGTCCTCGATGACCGCGGCGCTGGGGCTGCTGGCTCTGCAGAAGGGCGATCACAAGGCGTTCCGGGCGTGGATCGCGGCCACCGCCTTGCTCGGGATGATCTTTATCGGGGGCCAGGCGTTCGAGTTCACCCACCTCTACGAGGAAGGCTTCACGATCCAGACGAGCCCGCTGGCGAGCAGCTTCTTCGTGCTCACGGGCTTCCACGGCGGTCACGTGACGGTCGGCATCCTGATGCTGCTCGGGCTCCTGGCGATGTCCTTGCTCGGGCGTCTGCCGCAGGAGGACGCACACCGCGCCGAGCTCGTGATCCTGTACTGGGGGTTCGTGGACATCGTGTGGGTCATCATCTTCACGGTCGTGTATCTGATCCCGACGCTGGGGAGGGGCTGAGGTGAAGGAGGCCCGCTACGGCGATTTCGAGTACGAGGGCCGGGGCCATCCCGAGGTCAGGGACTACGTGCAGATCGCCGTCGCCCTGTGCGTGGTGATCGCCCTCGAGCTGACCGTCTACTACCTTTTGGCCCCGGTCGCGCTGGTGGTTCCGTTGCTCGGGATCTTCGCCGCGATCAAGTTCTTCATAATCGGCTCCTGGTTCATGCACCTGCGCTTCGACTCGCGCATCTTCAGGCGCCTGTTCCTGTCGGGCCTGGTGCTTGCGGTCTCGGTGTTCCTCGCGACCCTGCTGATGTTCGTGCTGGCGACCCCGCCGCCGAGGACGTGAAGATGCTGGCGCACGTCATCCCGCTGCCGGCGAGCCCGTGGCAGTGGTCCCCGAACCCCCAGGTGTGGGCCGTGGTCGTGGCGCTGCTGGGGGGCTACGCCTACTGCCTCAGGCGGCTTGGCCCCCGCCACCTCGGACCCGGGGAGCCGGCGGCGACCCCGGCGCAGAAGGCCTACTGGCTGCTCGGCGTGTTGACCTTGTGGGTCGCGTCGGACTGGCCGGTGGACACGCTCGCCGATCACTACCTGTTCTCGGTCCACATGCTGCAGCACATGATCTACGCGCTGATATCCGCTCCGCTGCTGCTGCTCGGGCTGCCTCGATGGTTACTGCGTCTGCCTCTGCGGAACCCGCGCGTGATGCGGGTGGCTCGCCAACTGACGCGTCCCGCGGCCGGGCTGATCGCCTTCAACTTCACCTTCATAGCGATCCACTGGCCACCGGTGGTCGACCTCCAGCTGCAGTCGGAGGCTTTCCACCTGTTGATCCACGTCGTGATCCTGGTATCGGGCCTGCTGATGTGGTGGCCGGTGGTGAGCCCGCTGCCGGAGCTCGCCCGGCTGTCGGACCCGGGCAAGATGCTGTATCTGTTCCTGCAGTCGGTGTTGCCGACGATTCCCGCGTCGTTCCTCACCTTCGGGCACCACCTCTTCTACTCGGTCTACGCAGGGGGGCCCCGATACTTCGGCATCTCCCCCATAACCGACCAGATGATCTCGGGTCTGACCATGAAGATCGTCGGAGGGATGCTGCTGTGGGGCGTGATAGCGGCGATCTTCTACCGCTGGTACCAGCGCGAGGAGTACGGCTCCGGGTCGATGTCCTGGGAGGACTTCGAGCGCGAACTCGACGCCTGGGACATGAGGAGATGACGTCTCGTGACCGATAGGGGCGGGACCGAGCTCGACATCGATCTGCGTATCCGGCTCCCGCTGCCGCTGGTGATCCCTTTGGCGATCGCCTGCGTGATCGGCGGCCTCGTGGCAGGCTTCGCACACATCCTGCTGACCGTGCCTCCCGGTGTGGCGGCGGTCATAGCCGCGATCACGGCGATCAACATCGTCGCCGCCTTCGCCCTGATCGCCACCCGCCCGGACCTCGGCGGACGGCGTGCCGTAGAGCTCGTGCTGGTCGCCTTCTACCCCGTGATCGCCGGCATCGTGATCTCGGTGACCGGACTGTCGGCGCCGAGCGCGGAGCGAGCCGCTGCGGCCGCCGGCGGGGGCGCTCCCGCCAACACCCTGACCCACGTCACGGTGACGGCCAAGAACGTCGCCTTCGACACCAAAAAGATCACCGTCGCCGCCGACAAGCAGGTGACGATCCACTTCGTCAACCAGGACCCGTCCTCGGTGCAGCACAACATCGCGGTCTACGATTCGCCCAAGGCCGCCAAGACGATCTACAAGGGCAAGGTGATCCCCGGCGGGTCCGACATCGACTACACCTTCAAGACCCCCAAGCCGGGCACCTACTTCTTCCGCTGCGACATCCACCCGACCTCCATGACCGGCACCTTCGTGGTCAAGTAGACGCCGCGTCCGCTCAGGCCCGGTGACCCTCGAGCGCCGCGTCGGTCGAGGGGGCGGGCTCCGCCGCCGGGGAGCGGTGGGCGTGGCGGCGCAAGGCCGGCGAGGTCACCGCCACCATGGTCACGAGGGCGCCCCAGATGAGCGAGCCGATCAGCAGGTGGGCGGTGACCATGGCGGGATTGAGGCGGGTCCAGATGTTGCCGGCTCCGATCAGGATCTCGGCCACGAACAGGCCGAGCGCCGCAAGGCCCCAGTTGCCTGCGGCCGGTAGGTCCCTGCGGGCCCGCAGGAAGCGGAGGACGACGACCGCGACGATCAGCCCGGCAGCGACCGCGACGATGCGATGCACGAACTGCAGCACGAAGGCGCTCCCCGGCATCGGTGGGATCAGCCTGCCGTCCATCAGGGGCCAGTCGGGGTAGACCAGGCCGGCCTCCCGGCCGGACACGTAGGAGCCGATCAGCAGCTGGACGAACACCGCGCCGGCGGCGATCGCCGCCAGGCGAGCCCCCGAACGGCTGACGGCGGGGCCGAGTCTCCCCTCGGCGGCGTAGGCGAGAACGGTTGTGTAGATCAACAGGGCTCCCAGGCTGAGGGCCAGGGCGAGGTGGGCGACGACCGATACCGCCTGGAGGTCGAGCTTGACGACGATGGCCCCGAGGACCGCCTGGGCGAGGACCAGAGTGAACGCGCCGACCGCGCACCACCGCAGGCGGGGCTGCGAGCGCAGCGCGATCGAAGACACGACCACGAGGGCTGCGGTAAGCACGATCACCGATGCGGCGATCAGCCTGTGGCTGTACTCGATCACCGTTGTCAGCCGCTGCATCGAAGGTACGAGGTGACCCCCGCAGGCGGGCCAGTCGTTACCGCACCCCAGTCCCGATCCGGTGGCGCGCACGAGACCGCCGACCCCGATCAGCAGGAACGTCGCCACCGCGGATGTGAGGCTGAGGCGACGGAAGAGGGTCATCGCCGAGCATGCTAACCGGCGTCACCGCCTTAAGGTTCCCGTGTGACCACCTACAGCCCCGGCCTCGACGAACTGTCGGCCGCGGTCGAGTCTGCGCTGGTGGCGTGGCTGGAGGCCCACGGGGACGAACCTCCCGACGCGCCGTTCCTGGTGGACGAGATCCGGCGTTGTGTGCGAGCCGGCGGCAAGCGGCTGCGCCCGGCCTTCTGTTACTGGGGCTTTCGCACCGCGGGGGCCGGGCACCGCGACGAGGCGGTGACCGCAGCCGCCGCCCTCGAGCTGCTGCACACCTTCGCCCTGGTGCACGACGACATCATGGACCGGGCCGCCGAACGCAGGGGCCAGCCCACGACCTACGCCGAGCACGGCCTCGACGCCGCGATCCTGGTCGGCGACCTGGCCCTCGTGCTCGCCGACGAGATGCTGCTGACATCGGGCTTCCCATGCGACACCCTCGCCCCGGCGCTGCTCGCCTACGCGCGCATGCGCCGGCACGTGATCGCCGGCCAGCACCTCGACGTCAGCGCTTCGTCGCTCCCGGCGATCACCGTGGCGCAGGCACGCCGGATCGCGGTGCTCAAGGCCGGCATGTACACCGTGGAGGAGCCGCTGCTGATCGGCGCCACCCTGGGAGGAGCTCAGGCCTCCTTGCTGGAGGCGCTGTCGCGCTTCGGGCGCCCGCTGGGTGAGGCGTTCCAGCTGCGCGACGACCTGCTGTCGACCTTCGGCGACGCCTCGGGCATCGGCAAGCCGGTGGATTCCGACATCCGCCAGGGCAAGCGCAACCTGCTCTTCGCCGAAGCCGCCGGGCGCCTGCGGGGGGAGCAGCGTGCCTTCCTGCTTGGCCGTTGGGGCGCGGCCGACCTCACCGAGCAGGAGGTGGAGGCGCTGCGCGACCTGCTCGAGACCTCGGGAGCCCGCGCCGCCACCGAGGCCTTGCACGACGAGCTCGTCGCCCGGGCCCGCGCCGCGCTGAGCGAGTTACCGGTCAACGTCGAGGTCGGGGCGGCGCTGGCGGACCTCGTCGAGCGTGTGGCCCGCCGGGCCCTCTAGCGCGGTGCGGGGACATGTTGGCGCGGCCCGGTTACATTTCTTGTCGCCGGCCGTGTGACGGGGGGAGTGCGACAGCGTGGATCCGGACAAGGTCTACGAGGAGGTGCTGGCCCGGGAGCGGGAGCGCGGCACCGATGAGGAGGTCGCCGTGGCCCGGGCCGAGGCCGCGGCCGAGCGGGCCCGGCTCGGCTCGCCGCACCCAGATCAACCGCGCTTCTGGGTGTCCGAGCAGCCTCCGCCGGCGCGCGGCGACGGCGCGGTGGAGACGGCGGAGTCGTCCCGCCCCCTGACGGCTCAGGAAGCCGACGCGGTGCCGACTCAGCCTGCTCCATCGTGGTCGTCGGATCAGGCGCTGGCCCCGGGGGCCGCCACCCAGCCGGCCGCGGATCTGCGCTCGGGCGACGGCGCCTCGATGCAACTGCACCGCGCCGAGGAGCGCCCCGAGGACGACGTCGCCCTCCAGTCCCAGTGGGACAACGAGGCCCGCATGCAGGAGCGCCGCCGGCTGATGGCGGAGCAGGCGGCGGAGGTCAACGAGCTCGCCGACACCGGGGTACCCCTGGTCGCCGCGGTCGACGCGGTGCGGCCTCCCTCGGTCGGCCCCCTGTTGCTCTACGTGCTCGTGCCCGTGGCGGCGATCCTGATCTTCATCTTCGGCTTCTCGCACGGTGGCGGGGGGCCGGCCCCCAAGGCCGCCGGCGGGGGCGCTCCCGCCAACACCCTGACCCACGTCACGGTGACGGCCAAGAACGTCGCCTTCGACACCAAAAAGATCACCGTCGCCGCCGACAAGCAGGTGACGATCCACTTCGTCAACCAGGACCCGTCCTCGGTGCAGCACAACATCGCGGTCTACGATTCGCCCAAGGCCGCCAAGACGATCTACAAGGGCAAGGTGATCCCCGGCGGGTCCGACATCGACTACACCTTCAAGACCCCCAAGCCGGGCACCTACTTCTTCCGCTGCGACATCCACCCGACCTCCATGACCGGCACCTTCGTGGTCAAGTAGGCGCCGCACCCGGAGGGCGCCTGCCGGCGCGGCAGGTATCGGAGCCGCCCGGTCCGGGGGACGCGCTGGGGTAGGCTCGGGGGGCGGTTCGTGAACGCGTTCACAAGGACGTGGACGCCGGCGTCCGTCCCGACACTCGTCCCAAGGAAGGTGGCGGATGGCAACCGAGGTGGATGTCGCCATAGTCGGCGGGGGCCCATCCGGGGCCGCCGCCGCGTACCATCTCGCATCCGCCGGGCGGTCCGTGCTGGTGTGCGAGCGCAAGACCTTCCCGCGCGAGAAGACCTGCGGCGACGGGCTCACCCCACGGGCGGTGAAGGCCCTGCGGGACATGGGCCTCGGCGAGGAGCTCGGCACCTGGGAGCAGGTCGCCGGGTTGCGCGTGCACGCCGCCGGGCGCGTGGTTGAGTTGCCCTTCCCCCGCCTCGAGCGCTGGGACGATTACGGGCTCGTCAAGCCGCGCAAGGACCTCGACCGCATCGTGCTGGGGGCCGCCGAGCGCGCCGGTGCCAAGGTGCTGCAGGCGACCAAGGTGGTCGAACCGCGCTTCCGCGACGGCGTGTGCACGGGGTTCGTGGCCGAGCGCGATGGCGAGCGCGAGGAGGTAGCGGCGCACTTCACGGTGTGTGCCGAGGGCGCCGCCACCCGCTTCGCCCGCAGCCTCGGACGGGTGCGGGACGCCGCGTACCCGATGGGGCTGGCGATCCGGCAGTACTTCCGCTCCGGGCTACAGCACTCCGGCTGGTTCGACGCCTACCTCGACGTCCGTTCCGGCCCGGACATGGTCCCCGGCTACGGGTGGATCTTTCCGGTGGGCGACGGCACCGTGAACGCGGGCGTCGGCCTGCTGTCGACCTACGGGGGATGGCGCAAGGTAAACCTGCACGACCTCCAGCGAGCCTTCCTCGCCGCGCTGCCGGCGGACGTCGAGGTGTCCCCGGCCACGGCGTGCTCGCCGCCCCGGGGCGGGCGCTTGTTCATGGGGCAGAGCGTGTGGCCCCCGGCGGGTCCCGGCTTCGTGCTCACCGGGGACGCGGCCGGGATGATCAACCCGTGCAACGGCGAGGGCATCGCCTACGGCTACGAGACCGGCACGATAGCGGCGAGATGCATCGACGATGCGCTCGGGTCCGGGACCTCCCCCACCCTCGACGGCTACACCCGGGAGCTCGAGGACACCTACGGCGCCTACTACCGGCTGGGGCGCCGCTTCGTGCGCGTGATCGGCCATCCGGTGGTGATGGACCGTCTGGTGTCGATGGCGATGCGGTCGCGCCAGACGATGGAGTTCGCCCTGACGATGCTGGCTAACCTGGAAGACGTACGACCTAGCGACATGAGTCAGAGAGGGATGAGGTTGATGAAGCGACTGGCGGAGCTGAAGCCGTGAGCCTGCCGGCTTATTTTCCGATCCTGCTGCTCACGATCCTCGCCGGCGCGTTCGCCGTGGTGTCGATCTTCGTCGCCAACCGGCTCACGCCGCGGCGCTGGACCGATGTCAAGGTCGAACCGTACGAGTGCGGCATCACGCCGGAGGAGATGCCGGAGCGGGAGCGCTTCCCGGTGAAGTTCTACCTCGTGGCGATGCTGTTCATCGTCTTCGACATCGAGACCGTGTTCATGTATCCGTGGGCGGTGGAGTACAAGGCCCTGAAGGCGTTCGGGCTCGCCGAGATGGGCACCTTCATCGGCATCCTGCTGGCCGCCTACGTCTACGTGTGGAGGCGAGGGGGCCTGGAATGGGCGGAGTGAGCGACGTCGTCGGCGCCAACTTCATCACCGCCCAGCTGGACAAGCTCGTCAACTGGGCCCGCAAGTCGTCGCTGTGGCCGGCCACGTTCGGGCTCGCCTGTTGCGCGATCGAGATGATGGCGACGACGATGCCGCGCCACGATCTCGCCCGCTTCGGTATGGAAGCGTTCCGGGCATCTCCCAGGCAGGCCGATCTCATGATCGTGGCCGGACGGGTGGCACAGAAGATGGCGCCGATCGTGCGCCAGATCTACGACCAGATGCCGGAACCCAAGTGGGTGATCTCGATGGGTGCATGTGCCTCGAGCGGCGGGGTGTTCAACAACTACGGCCTGGTGCAGGGCGTCGACGAGATCGTGCCGGTGGACATCTACGTCCCCGGTTGCCCGCCGCGTCCCGAGATGCTGATCGACGGGATCATGCTGCTGCACGACAAGATCTCGCGCGGCGAGTACACGACCGAGCGGATCGCGGGGTAAACGACGAGTTGATCGACACCACCTGGGTGCCTGCCGATCGCTGGCTCGAGCACGCCCGGGCCCTCGCCCGGGAGGGCTGGTGGCTCACCGACCTCACCGCCATCGACCTGATCGGCATCGAGCGCGACCCCGACGGCACCTACCGGCGCGGGACGCGTTACTCAGAGGGTCCGGGCGGCGGCGCGCCGGAGGGGGCCGGGCAGACCCGCTTCGAGGTCGTGGTCCACCTGCGCCATCACCAGGATCGCAAGCTGTGCTGCATCCACGTCCCGGCCCCCGGCGACCCCCCCACGGTGCCCTCGGTGACCGGGGTGTGGCCGGCCGCCAACTTCCCCGAGCGCGAGGCCTACGACATGTTCGGGATCCACTTCGAAGGCCATCCCAACCTCACCCGTATCCTGATGCCCGACGAGTGGGAGGGTCACCCGCTCCGCAAGGATTACGGTGTAGGCAAGGTTCCCGTCGAGTTCGTACCGCAACCGTTCATGCAGATCGCCGGCCCCGGGCAATCCCCCCGGCCCGACGAGAGCGGCGTCGAGCTCGACCGCCTCGGCCAGGTCGTGCAGCGTGGCCGCGCGATCGAGGCGGAGACCCCTCAGGAGGCATCCCGCAAGGGTGCCGGTGAGTTGCAGGAGGGAGAGCGATGACCACGCGCGAGGCCGTGCTCGAGGGCCTCGAGGAACGCGGCGGCTTTGTCGAGTCCTACGACGAGGTCGAGGGCCGCATGACGATCAACATGGGCCCCGTCCACCCGTCGACCCACGGCGTCCTGCGCCTGCTGCTCGAGCTCGACGGTGAGACCGTGCTGTCCTGCCGTCCGATCATCGGCTACCTGCACACCGGCATGGAGAAGGAGTGCGAGGACCAGACCTGGCGTGCCGCGGTGACGATCGTCACGCGCATGGACTACCTGTCGCCGCTGTTCAACGAGCAGGCCTACTCGCTGGCGGTGGAGGCGCTGCTGGGACTCGAGGTCCCCGAGCGCGGCCGCTACATCCGCACGATGCTGGCCGAGTTCAACCGTCTCTCCTCGCACCTCGTGTGGTTCGGGACGATGGGGCTCGACCTCGGCGCGATGTCGGCGATGTTCTACGGCTTCCGCGAGCGTGAGTTGATCCTCGATCTCTTCGAGATGGTCACCGGGCTGCGGATGAACCACAACTACTTCATCCCGGGAGGGGTGTGGGAGGACCTCCCCGAGGGCTGGGAGCGCATTGCACGGACGCTGGTGGACATCCTGGCGTCGCGCCTCGACGAGTACGACGAACTGCTCACTCTCAACCCGATCTTCCTCGAGCGCACCAAGGGCATTGGGGCCCTGACGCGCGACGAGGTCATGAGTCTCGGCACCACCGGCCCCCTGGCCCGGGCCTCGGGCGTGGACTGGGACCTGCGCCGCGACATGCCCTACGACGCCTACTCCCAGGTGGACTTCGACGTGCCGGTCGAGGGCGCCGGCGACGTCTACGCGCGCTACCTGGTGCGGATGGCAGAGATGCGTCAGTCGCTGCGCATCATCCGCCAGTGCATCGAAGCTATGCCCGGAGGCGACTACAAGAACATGGATCCGAAGATCACGATGCCTCCGCGTCGCGAGCTCAACCGTTCGATGGAGGCGGTGATCCACCACTTCAAGCTCGCCACCCAGGGCTATACCGTGCCGGCCGGCGAAGCCTACGCCGCCGTCGAGTCGCCGCGCGGCGAGATCGGCTGCTACGCGGTGTCCGACGGGGGCACCTCTCCGTACCGCTGCCACATCCGGGACGCGTCCTTCATGAACCTGCAGAGCCTCGAGGCCATGGTGAGGGGCGGTCTCGTCGCCGACCTAATCGCATCGCTGGCATCCCTCGACCCGGTGATCGGGGGCGTCGACCGGTGAGCGCCGGATTCGCAGAGGCCGCCCTCGAGGTCCTCGAGGGCGAACGCCTGGAGGACGCGCGCCGGATTTTGGCCAAGTACCCCAACCCCCGCTCGGCGGTGATACCGCTGTTGTTCCTGGTGCAGTCGATCCAGGGCTACGTGACCGATGAGGGCATGCGCGACGTTGCCAGGCTGGTCGGGATCACGCCCGCCCAGGTACTGGCCACCGGCTCCTTCTACACGATGCTCAAGAAGCGCCCGCAGGGCGACTACGTGATCTCGATCTGCCGCAACATCACGTGCACGCATCTTGGGGCCCGGCGGTTGATCGCCGAGGTCCGGGACCGGCTCGGCGTCGAACTCAACGAGGTCACCTCCGACGGGCGTTTCATGCTCGAGACCGCGGAGTGCCTGGCCACCTGCGACGGAGCTCCGAGCGGGCAGATCAACTACGAGGACGTCTACCACCTCACCACCGACAAGGTGATGGACATGATCGAGGCCCTGCGCCGGGGCGAGACGGTCACCTCGGTGCGCGGCGAACCGATCCGCACGATCAGGGAGATCAGCTATGAGATGGCGATGACGGGGACGGGGCTGACCGCGCTCGGGGAGGCTACGGCCCGTACGGTCGCCGGCGAGGTCTTGCCTCCCGATATGGCCCCCGGCTTCCGTCCTAGGGTGACCGGGACGCCGGCGGGGGCCCGGCCGCGGCCGGGGATCGAGGAGGCGGCCGAGAGCGCGGGCGAGATGGGTGCGCCTGAAGCGGAGGGCGAGCAGCCGGGCGATGCCACCGGCGGGTCCGAGGCGGCCGCGCCCGGCAACCGGCCCGGTCACCCGGGCAGCACGGAGGAGGAGAGCCGGTGAGCGTCGCCGCCGGTCCCCAGGAGGTGCGCATCGTCACGCGCCGCTACCACGAGTTCCCCGAGGATTCGTGGACCCTCGAGCGCGTCGAGGCGGACGGCGGCTACGAGGCGGCCCGCAGCGCGGTGCGGGACATGACCCCCGACGAGGTGCTCGACACGGTCAAGGACTCGGGTCTGCGCGGCCGCGGTGGAGCAGGCTTCCCGACCGGCGTGAAGTGGTCGTTCGTGCCCAAGGACCTCTTTCCCAAGTACATCGTCGTCAACCACGACGAGGGAGAGCCCGGCACGTTCAAGGATCGCGAGCTCGGCGAGCGCGATCCCCACCAGCTGATCGAGGGCATCATCATCGCCGCGTGGGCCAACCAGGCCAACCGGGCCTTCATCTACTGCCGCGGCGAGATGGCGCTGGGGGCCCGCCGCATGGATACGGCGATCCGGGACGCCTACCGCAAGGGTTACCTCGGCAAGGGCATCTTTGGTTCGGGGTTCGATCTCGATGTGACGCTGCACCGCGGCGCAGGTGCCTACATCTGCGGCGAGGAGTCGGCGCTGCTCGACTCGCTGGAGGGCTTCCGCGGCCAGCCCCGGCTCAAGCCGCCGTTCCCGGCGGTCAAGGGTCTCTATGGGCAACCGACGATCATCAACAACACCGAGACGCTGTCGACCTTGCCGCACATAATCCGCCACGGGGTCGAGTGGTTCCGGCGTTGGGGTACCGAGAAGTCGCCGGGGACCAAGATGATTTCGACCTCGGGGCACGTCGTGCGTCCGGCCAACTACGAGGTCCCGCTGGGCACCACGCTTGCCGAGCTGCTCGAGCTCGCCGGAGGCATGCGCGATGGCGGCAGGGTCAAGGCGATCATCCCCGGCGGCGCGAGCGCGCCGCTGCTCACCTCGACCGAGTACAGGCTCGACTTCGAGTCGCTGCAGGAGGCCGGCACGATGCTGGGTTCGGGCGCCGTCGTGTTCATGGATGAGAGCACGTGCATGGTGCGCAACGCCCTGGTGACCAACGAGTTCTTCGAACACGAGTCCTGCGGCAAGTGCACGCCGTGCCGCGAGGGCACATGGTGGGCGAGCAAGGTACTCGAGCGGATCGAGCACGGCGAAGGCCGCAAGGAGGACATGGAGCTGCTGCTGGACATCGCCAACGGGATCGACGGGCGTGCCTTCTGCCCGCTGGGCGATGCAGCTTCGTGGGCTCTGCGCAGCAACGTCGAGCTCTTCCGAGACGAGTTCGAACAGCACGTGATCGACGGTCGTTGCCCGTTCGAGGACGAGCATCTCTCCTTTACCGGCCCCCGCGCCGCCGTGCCGGGCCCGGGTGACTCCGGGATTGCCGCGCAGCCTCATGCCGGCGTAGACGCGGACCTCGAGGGCCCCGACCCGCGTGAGGCCGGCCGATGAGCGACGGCAACGGCACCGTCACGGTCACGATCAACGGGCGCCGCGTCGAGACCCATCCTGGCCGGCTGCTGATCGACGTGGCCGAGGAGCTCGGCATCTTCGTGCCCCGCTTCTGTTACCACCCCGGGATGCGCTCGGTCGCGGTGTGCCGCATGTGCCTCGTGCACGTCGAAGGACAGCGCAAGCTGATGCCGGCATGCGCCACGCCGGTTAGCGATGGCATGGAGGTCCAGACCGACCACCCCAGAGCCGTCGACGCGCAGTCGGGGATGCTCGAGTTCCTGCTGATCAACCACCCGCTCGATTGCCCGATCTGCGACCGTGCCGGAGAATGCCCTCTGCAGGACCAGACCTACGCCCACGGACCCGGGACGTCGCGCTACGTCGAGCCCAAGCGCACCTACGAGAAGGCGCTGGAGATCTCGGATCTGGTGGTGCTGGACCGTGAGCGCTGCGTGTTGTGCTGGCGCTGCGTGCGCTTCGCCGACGAGATCGCCGGCGACCGTTTCATCCAGCTCGTGGACCGCGGTGCGGGGACCCAGATCCTGACCTTCTCCGACGAGCCGTTCGACTCGTATTTCTCCGGCAATACGATCCAGATCTGCCCGGTCGGCGCCCTCACCGCCAAGCCTTACCGCTTCGTGTCCAGGCCGTGGGACCTCAAGACCGCACCGAGCATCTGTGCCTACTGCTCGGTCGGCTGCCCGATTAGCAACGAAGCGCGCGCCGGACAGCTCGTACGCTGCCAAGCCCTGCCCAACGAGAACGTCAACGACTTCTGGATCTGCGACAAGGGCCGCTTCGGCTACCACTACGTGGACTCACCCGAGCGGCTGGACAACCCGCTGGTGCGCAAAGGCGATTCGTTCGAGGTGACCGGGTGGGCCGAGGCGTTGCGAACCGCGGCGGAGGGCCTACGCGGCGCGGCCTCGGTGGGGGTGATCGCCGGCGGTCACCTCACCACCGAAGACGCCTACGCGGTGCAGCGCCTGGCGCGCGGCACCCTGGGCACGGCCGACCTCGACTCCCGGATCCAGGACGACGGCGCCCCCTACGAGCTCATGGTCGACGCCGCGGGCGTGGCCGGTTCCACCGCCACGCTCAACGATCTCGAAAGCGCGCAGACGATCGTGTGGACCGGGCCCGATCCCAGAGAGGAGCTGCCGGTGCTGTTCCTGCGCTTGCGCAAGGCGGTCACCGGCAGGGGCGCCAAGCTGGTCGTGGTGTCGCCGCGCCGGCTGTCCCTCGACGCCTTCGCCACGCACGTGGTGCGCTGCGAGGCGGGGGCCGAGGCGGCGGCCCTCGAGGGCCTGCGTCTGGGCAACGAGCGACCGGCTGCGGACGACGTCGCCTCCGCCGACGCCCTGGTGTGCTGCTGGGGGCCGTCGTCGCCCGGGCGGGACGAGACGCCGATCCTCGAGCAGGTCGTGGCGCTCGCCGCCGAGCGCGGGGGCAAGGTGCTGGTGTGCCCGCCCCACGCGGGATCCCAGGGCCTGCTCGACATGGGCGTGCACCCGGCCCTGTCTCCGGGCTACCGCAGGCCCGAGACCCGGGGGCGCCGCACCCGTGAGATCCTCGAAGCCGCCGCTTCCGGTGAGATCGATGCCCTGGTGATCGCCGGAGCCGACGTCCTCAACGACTTCCCCGACGCCGAGCTGGCGCGCCGGGCTCTGACCTCCGGGGCGTTCGTGGTGGTGTCCGAGCTGTTCGCCACCGACACCGCACGCGCCGCCGACGTCCTGCTGCCGGCTGCGGCTTACGCCGAGCGTGAGGGCACCTTCACCAACCTCGAGCGCCGCCTGCAGAAGCTGGAGCAGCTGCTGGCGGCACCCGGAACCGCACGCGAGGTGTGGAGGATCTGCGCCGGGATCGCCGCCGCCATGGGCGACGACTGGGGCTGGACGAGCTTCGACGACGTATGGGCCGACATCAACGCGTCGGTACCGACCCACGCCGAGGTCGACGTGCAGGCCCTCACCCAGCCGCATCCCGTGGCCGGCCCCCACCAGGAATCCGGCTACGAGCTGATGCCCAACGACATGGTGATGGCCGGTCCCGGGGGGCCGATGCCCAAGGGACACCGCTCGGGGGCCGCGTTCGAGGCCGGACAGGCGTGGCCGCTGTCGTGGGAGCTGCGCAGCTTCGAGGCGCACCTCCGGCCCGGCCTGATCCCGGTGGCCGCCGACGGGACCGGAGAGGTCGGCACGCTCACCGAGCGGGCGAGCGCCACGCGGCGTGAGCCCGGCACCTTCCGGCTGCTGAGCGGCCGCCACATCTACGACGAGGGAACGATGGTGTCGCGCAGCGCGATGCTGCACGAACTGGCCAAGGAACCGTTCGTCGCCCTCAACGCAGCCGACGCTGCCGAGATCGGGCTGTCCGACGGTGCGCAGGCGGTGGTCGAAGGTGCGACGAGCGTTACCCTGCCGGTCGTGATCGACGACATCGCCCGCGGCGCCGTCTACATCCCCTACGACCAGCCGGGTCTGCACGCCAACACGCTGATGCGGGGGCCGGAGCCGACGGTCACGGTGAGGCCGGCATGACCTGGGCGTTCGTCGTGATCGCGATTGCCAAGACGATCGCGGCGTTCGTCCTGCTGCTCGGCGTCACGATCCTGCTCGTGTGGTTCGAGCGCAAGGTGATCGCCGACATGCAGGCACGCATCGGCCCCAACCGGTGGGGACCCTTCGGGCTGCTACAGACGCTAGCAGACGGGATCAAGCTGTTCTTCAAGGAAGGCCTGCGCCCGCGTCCCGCCGATCCGTGGACCTTTGCGATCGCTCCGGTGGCGGCGATGGTCCCATCGCTGCTCGCCTTCGCGGTGGTGCCGTTCGGACACGAGGTGACGATCGCCGGTCATCGCATCTTCTGGACGCTCACCGACCTCAACATCGGGATCCTGTACTTCCTGGCGATGGGGTCGCTCGGGGTCTACGGGATCGTGCTGGCCGGCTGGGCATCGGGATCCAAGTACCCGCTGCTCGGTGGGGTCCGATCCAGCGCCCAGATGATCAGCTACGAGATCGCGCTAGGGCTGTCGATCGTCCCTGTGATCATCGCCTCCGGGAGCCTGTCCACCGTCAGCATCGTCGCCCAGCAGGGCGGCAGCATCGCCAACGTCAACGCCTTCAACGGCATCCCGGTCCTGGAGACGATCGCACACTGGTTCCGCTTCCTGCCCAACTGGTACATCTGGTCGCAGTGGCCGGCGTTCATCCTGTTCATGATTGCCGGGGTGGCTGAGACCAACCGCGCCCCCTTCGATCTGCCCGAGGCCGAGTCCGAGCTGATCGCCGGATACCACACGGAGTACTCGGGGATCCGCTTCGCGCTCTTCTTCCTCGGTGAGTACGTGCACATGGTCGTGATCTCGGCGATCGGCGTGACGCTGTGGTTCGGAGGGTGGCACGGGCCGGTGTTCTGGCATGGCTGGGGAGACTGGTTGTGGCCGTTCGTGTGGTTCATGGTCAAGGTGACGATCTTCCTGTACACGTTCGTATGGTTGCGAGCAACCCTGCCTCGACTGCGCTACGACCGCTTGATGTGGCTGGGGTGGAAGCGGCTGCTGCCCGCGGCGCTCACCTGGATCGTGGTCACCGCGGTCGTCAACACCCCGGATATCCCCCGGTACTACCGCTTCGGGGTGTTCGGAATCCTGTTCCTGATGGTGATCGCGTGGATAGGGCGCGGCGACCCGCGGTTGCGCGAGGCGGTGGTGCCCCAGCGGCATCTCGGGCCGCGTCCGATCACGACCTCGAGGGGGCTTGATAGCTGATGGCGATACCCGAGCTGGCCAAGGGTTTCCGCATGGTGTTGCGCCACGTCTTCAGGCGCAAGGAGACGGTCGCCTATCCCGAGGTGCGCAGGCAGCCCTTCCCCCGGTTCAAGGGCCGCCACGTCCTCGACCGCCATCCCGACGGGCTCGAGAAGTGCATCGGTTGCGAGCTCTGTGCCGGGGTCTGCCCGGCCGACGCGATATACGTCGTGGGCGCCGCCAATACGCCGGAACATCGCTTCTCACCCGGCGAACGTTACGCGCAGATCTACCAGATCAACTACCTGAGGTGCATATTCTGCGGGCTTTGCGTCGAGGCCTGCCCGACCGAAGCGCTGCTGATGTCCACCGAGTACGAGATCTCCGGCGACAGCCGCGCCTCGCTGATCTACACGAAGGATCAGCTGATCGTCGATGCCCCGATCCGGCGGCACTGGCCGACGCGCAAGGAGCTGCCTCCGGACTTCAACATCACCGGCGGAGGGCTGTCGTTCACCGAGGTCGAGCGGCCGCCGGTGCCGATCCCTCTTCCCACGGAAGGGGTGTCGGGACCTTTCGAGGGCGGCTGGTCCGGTGAGCGCGATACCGCGTCGGCGTTCTCCGATCGTGGGCCGAGGAGGGAGGACTGATGGCCGGCGGCGTGGTTCAGTTCGTCTTCGCCGTCACTTTCGTGATGGCGCTGGGTTGCTCGATCGCCATGCTGTTCGCGCCGAACGCGGTGCACGTGGCGCTGTTCCTGGTGGGGGCACAGATCGCCCTTGCGGTCGCGTTCCTCCTGGAAGGCGCCCAGTTCGACGCCATCATGCAGATCATCGTCTACGCCGGCGCCATCATGGTGCTGTTCCTGTTCGTCATCATGCTCCTGGGCGTCGACCGGCGCGAGGCGTTGGTGGAACCGTTGCGCTTCCAGCGCTCGCTCGCCGCGGGGCTCGGCCTCCTGCTCGCCGCCGCGCTCGTCTATGTCGGCTACCGCAGCGTGAACCTCGTGGTGGGCGGAGCGGGATCCGGGGCGATCGAAGCGATCAACCGAAGTCCCGGCAACACCCAGGGCATCGCCCGGGTCCTGTTCGGCACCTACGAGCTGCCCTTCGAGGCGACCTCGGTGCTGCTGGTCGTGGCGATCGTGGGCGTGATGGTACTGGCGCGCCGCATCTCGGGGGCCCAGGCGCGCGAGGCCGCCCGCGCGGAGCAGGAGGCGGCCGGGCGGGAGGAGGAGGCGGCATGACCAGCGTGCCCGTGGAGTACTACCTGGCACTCGCCGGACTGATGTTCGCGGTCGGCACCGTCGGCGTCCTGGTTCGGCGCAACGCGATCGTGATCTTCATGTTCATCGAGCTCATGCTCAACGCGGTGAACTTGCTGTTCGTGACCTTCGCCCGCATGCACGGCAACCTCGACGGCCAGGTGCTGGTGTTCTTCGTGCTGGTCGTGGCGGCCGCGGAGGTCACCGTCGGGCTCGCCATCATCGTGTCGATCTTCCGGCGCCGGGCGAGCGCCGACGTCGACGACGTCAACCTGCTCAAGTGGTGAGGGGATAGCGGCTTTGGAGTCGTTCTCGCACGCGCCCCTCTACGCTCAGCTGGCTCCCATCGTCATCGGCTTGCCCCTGCTGGGCGCGACGATCCTGCTGGTCGCCGGGCGGCGCGTGGGCCGGGCTTCGGGGGCGCTGGCGTCGACGCTGCTATCGATAGCCTTCGTGCTCGGTGTCGTCTCGTTCTTCGGCGTCACCGGGCACGGCTCCCAGATCCACCTGTGGTCGTGGGTCCCGTTGCTCGGCTTCCACACGGGTGTGGACCTCAACGTCGATCCCCTCGCGATCGTCATGGTGCTGGTGGTGACCGGCGTCGGGGCGCTGATCCACTGGTACTCGCTGGGCTACATGGCCGGCGACCCGGGATACCCACGCTTCTTCGCCTACATGAACCTGTTCGCAGCGTCGATGCTGCTGCTGGTGCTCGCCGATAACGTGCTGCTGCTCTACGTCGGCTGGGAGGGCGTCGGGCTGTGCTCGTATCTGCTGATCGGGTTCTGGTTCGAACGTCCCAGCGCCGCCCACGCGGCCAAGAAGGCCTTCTTCGTGAACCGGATAGGCGACTTTGCCTTCCTCGCCGGCATCTTCGTGTTGGCGGCATCGCTCGGCACGCTCTCGATCCCGCGTATCGACGCTTCGGTGTCTGGAGGGATGACGTCGGGCCTGGCGACGGTGGCCGCGCTGCTGCTGTTCGCGGGCGCCACGGCCAAGAGCGCGCAGATACCCCTCTACGTGTGGTTGCTCGATGCCATGGAGGGTCCGACTCCGGTGTCGGCGCTGATCCACGCAGCCACCATGGTCACCGCCGGCGTTTATCTGATCGCCCGGGTGCATCCCGTGTTCGAGTTCGGGGCCGCATCGCTCGACGTGGTGATGTGGATCGGGATCCTTACCGCGCTGCTGGCGGCGATCCTCGGCGCCTTCGAGTACGACATCAAACGCGTCCTCGCGTACTCGACCGTGTCCCAGATCGGCTACATGATCGCCGCCGACGGGCTCTCGTCGTACTCCACCGGTATCTTCCATCTCGCGATGCACGCCTTCTTCAAGGCGCTGCTGTTCCTCGGGGCCGGGGCGGTGATGCACGCCCTGGCGGACGAGCTGGACATGAGACGCATGGGGGGGCTGCGCAGGGTCATGCCCGTCACCGCCGGGACCTTCCTGATAGCCGCCCTGGCCATCTCGGGGATCTTCCCGCTGTCGGGGTTCTGGTCCAAGGACGCGATTCTCGCCGCCGCGTGGGCACAGGGCCAATACGCGATCTGGGCGATCGGTCTCGCGGCCGCCTTCCTGACCGCGTTCTATATGTTCCGCCTGTACTTCCGGGTGTTCGAGGGGCCCTCACACGTGCAGGAGGACCTGCACCCGCACGAAGCTCCGCGCATCATGACCGTGCCGCTCGTGATCCTCGGCTTCCTGTCGGTGGTCGGAGGTGCACTGAACGTGCCCGGCAACGACGCGCTGGAGCGCTTCCTTGACCCCGTGCTGGGGGCGCCGGCTGCCCCAGGTGCGGTGACCGATGCGATCTTGTCCGCGGTGGCGGTGGCGGTGGCGGTGATAGGCATCGGGACCGCTTGGGGACTGTATATGGCCCCGGCGGCAGATGCGCGCCGGGCGGCTTTGGAGCACCGTTTCGCTGTGCTGGTGCATGTGGCGCGTCGCAAGTTCTACGTCGACGAGCTGTACGGGTACGCCTTCGTCCTGCCCGGCAAGAGGCTGGCGATGTGGTTCGATTCCCTGGTCGACGCGAGGATCTTCGACGGGGCCGTCAACGGCATCGCGGCCATGCTGTCGGGCTCGGGTGAGCAGATCAGACGGCTGCAGACGGGCTTCGTGCGGTCCTACGCCGCCGTCTTCTTGTTCGGCGTCATGGTGATCTTCACCGTACTGATCCTCAGGGTGGCGGTGACATGACGCACCAGGGGTTCCCGTGGCTCGACCTGATGATCTTTGCGCCGGCGGCTGGGGCGCTGGTGATCGCGTTCATTCCGGGCCGCAGCCGCAACCTGATCCGATCCGTGGCTCTGGCGTCTGCGGTTGCCACGTTCGCCCTGTCCATGGTCGTGCTGGCGGGATTCCACACCGGCGAGGCGGGGTTCCAGGAAGGCTCCGTGATGCGCTGGGTGCCGCAGTGGAACGTGCACTATGCCACCGGGATCGACGGGATCAGTCTATGGATGGTCATTGCCACCACGTTCATGATGCCGGTCAGCATCATGACCGCGTGGAACATGCAGGATCGCCTCAAGGGCTACGTGGCGCTGCTGCTCCTGACACAGACGGGAATACTCGGGGTCTTCTGTTCCCTGGACATGTTCCTCTTCTATTTGTTCTGGGAGACGACCTTGGTCCCCCTGTACTTCCTGATCGGCATGTGGGGAGGGCGACGGCGTCTCTACGCGACGGTCAAATTCTTCCTCTACACGCTGGCGGGGTCCCTGATAATGCTGGGCGCGATCTTCTACCTGTACTTCGCGCATCAGCCCCCGACCTTCAGCTACACGGCGCTGCTCGGAACTCCGCTCGGGATGGGCGCGCAGTTGCTTTTGTTCTTAGGCTTCTTCGCATCGTTCGCGATCAAGACGCCTCTGATCCCGCTGCACACGTGGTTGCCCGATGCGCACGAAGCCGCCCCCCGCTGGGGATCGGTGGACGTCGCTCTGACCTTGTTCAAGCTGGGCCCGTACGGGTTCATCCGCTTCGCCATCCCGTTCTTCCCCGACGCCGCACGCACGATGGCTCCGGTGATCGTCGGCATGGCGCTGGCCGGCATCATCTACGCCGCGGCAGTGGCCATAGTCCAGCGCGACCTCAAGCGCCTGGTCGCCTACTCCACCGTGGCGCACCTCGGGTTCATCGGGCTCGGCATCTTCGTGGGCACGGTGACGGCGCTCAACGGGTCCGTGCTGCAGTGGGCAAACCAGGCGATCTCCACCGGTGCCCTGTTCGTGCTCATCGCCTTCTTGCAGCAGCGGCTCGACACCCGCATGATCCCCGACATGAGCGGGCTCGCCGCCCGCATGCCGCTGCTGTCCGGACTGTTCCTGGTGTTCGCTCTGTCTTCGCTCGGTCTACCGGGGCTCAACAACTTCATCGGCGAGTTCTTGATCCTCGTCGGTAGCTTCGCTTCAGGCTACCGTTGGTGGGCGGTCATCGGAACCTTCGGGACCGTGCTGGCGGCCGTGTACCTGCTGTGGGCCTACCAGCGCGCCTTCCACGGGCCCGTCGGTGGCGTCGCCGAACGCGAGGTGCGTGATCTCCGCCCCCGTGAGGTCGCCATGCTGGCCCCCGCCCTCGCGGCCATGGTCCTGATCGGCTTCTACCCGCAGGCGTTCATCACCAGGATCCAGCCCTCGGCGGCCAAGGTGGTCAAGCAGATGCATTCCTCGGTCCTCCCGTCTTCCCGATCGACCGCGGGGTTGCCGTGACGCCCTTCAACGTCCCGCCGATCCACCTGTCGGGGATAGCCCCCGAGATCACGCTGATGATCGCCGCGTTCGCGGTGTTGTTCATTGGCGTGTTCACGAACGACCGCTTCAACCATGTTGTGCAACCTCTGGTGGCGACGATCGGCTTCGGCATCGCGATCTACTGGGCCGTCGTCTCCTGGGGTATCGCACGTACCGCCGAGCTGCAGCTGTCGAACATGGTGGCGCTGGATCGCTTCGCGATCTTTGCCAAGGTCGTGCTCGCGGCCTTCGGGGTCCTCACGGTGTGGACGGCGCGCGACCACCTGTCGACCCACCATCTGCGCGATTTCGAGTTCTACGCGCTCGTGCTCTTCTGCGTGTCCGGCATGATGCTGATGGCCGCGTCGGCCGACCTGATCGTGATGTTCATCGCTCTCGAGACCTTCTCGATTGCGCTGTACGTGATGGTCGGCTACCGACGGGATGAGCTCGCCGGTCAGGAATCGGCCATGAAGTACTTCCTGCTCGGAGCCTTCTCCTCGGCCTTCTTCCTGCTCGGCATCGCGCTGGTGTACGGAGCGACCGGGTCCACCAACCTCTACGGCACCCCGGGTCACCCTGGAATCCTGTCCTTCCTCACGGGCTCGTCGGCGTTGGACGTCGGGCTGCTGCTGCTGGGCATGGCCTTCTTGATCGTGGGCCTCGGCTTCAAGATCGCGGCCGTCCCGTTCCACATGTGGACGCCCGACGCCTATCAGGGAGCACCCTCACCGGTGACGGGGTTCATGGCGTCGGCCACCAAGCTGGCCGCCTTCGCCGCGATCCTGCGCCTGTTCGACGTCGCCATGTACTCGCTGCGGTGGGACTGGCGTCCCTATCTGATCGGACTGGCGATCGCTTCGATGGTGATCGGCTCGGTGGTGGCGCTGGTCCAGGAGGACGTCAAGCGCATCCTCGCCTATTCGTCGATCGCCCATGCGGGCTTCGTGCTCACCGGGGTGATAGCCGCGAACGATGCGGGTGTGTCGTCTTCGCTGTTCTACCTCGCCACCTACGGGCTCACCATCCTCGGAGCCTTCGCCGTGGTGGCGGCGATAGGGGGGCGCGGCGAGCGGCGCGTGCGGCTCGCCGACTACCGGGGCCTGTACCACGAGTCGCCCTTGCTTGCCGGAGCCATGACCCTCTTCCTGCTGTCGCTCGCCGGGGTGCCGATCACCGCCGGGTTCGTCGGCAAGCTCGTCGTCTTCATCGCCGCGATCCAGGCCGGCTACTGGTGGCTCGTGGTGGTGGCCCTGGCTATGAGCGCGGTCGCAGCGTTCTTCTACATCCGCATCATCGTGGTGATGTACATGTCCGAGCGCCTCGAACCGCTGCCCGAGGGCGGAGGGCCCGCCCCGGTCGTCCTCGGCGCCGCGGGACGTGCGGTGGTCGGCGTCACCGCGCTGGCCACGATCTTCTTCGGCTTGATCTGGGGGCCGCTCATCGGCCTCGCCGGCCATGCCACTCTCTTCGCCGGCTGAGCGCGACGACCCCGAAGAGGTCTACCGGCGCGTGCTCGAGGCACAGCGCGCGGCAGGGGCCGACCCCCTGGTGGCCGAGGCGCGGGCCCGTACCGCCCGGCTGCGGGCCCGGGTCGGAGCCAACGATCCCGGGGCGCTCGCACCGAGCGACCTGCTTGGCCCCCTGATCCCGCCGGAGCAACCGATGCCCGGCGGAGACGAGGTCTACGAGCGGGTGCTGGCCGAGCAGCTCGGGGCCGGCGCGGTGCGCACGATCGCGGAGGCGCGCGCCCGCGAGGCATCGGTGCGCGAGCGCCGCCGGCGCTCCCCCCGTCCACCGACGCCGGTGACCCCTCGCCGCACGGTTCCGAGCGCGCCGAAGCAGGAGCGACCGCCCGAACCGCAGCCGTCGGGGG